>CAZAUB010000368.1:0-3115 GCA_964488195.1 uncultured Methylobacter sp.
AAATCCTCTTAACTTTTTACCGGAAAAGTAATAAAACCATTTCGGCTTAGGTCGAACAATGTAGGGGTTATCATGAAGACAGAATTAGTTGAGCTATTGGACGATGATGTTTGTGTATTATTTGACGAAGATTTGTCTTTTGACGATGAATTACCGACAAATTCCGTAATTGCTGAGTCATTGGATGTTGATGACATAATTGCCATTGAATCGCACCACGATAAGAGCATGGATGCGACGCGGGTTTATTTGAACGAACTGTCTCGTTCACAATTATTGACCGCTGACCAAGAAAAAATCTACGGTTCCAGGGCTTTGTTGGGCGATGAAGCGGCCCGCAAAATCATGATCGAAAGTAATTTGCGTCTTGTCGTTAAAATTTCCCGCCGTTACCTGAACAGGGGCTTGCCGCTGCTGGATTTGATTGAGGAAGGCAATCTGGGCTTGATGCGCGCAGTTGAGAAATTCGACCCTGAAAGAGGGTTCAGATTCTCAACCTATGCAACCTGGTGGATCAGGCAAACCATTGAACGAGCCATCATGAATCAGACGCGAACCATTCGTTTGCCGATTCATATCGTTAAAGAAATGAATACTTATCTTAAAGCCCAACGCCATTTGGCGCAGTTACTCGACCATGAACCCAATGCCGAAGATATAGCGGGGCATCTGGATATACCGGTCAATAAAGTTGAAAAAATGCTCAAGCTTAACGAGCGCGTTACCTCAATCGATATGCCCGGCGGCAAGGATTTTGACAAGCCGTTGGTCGAGTCGATTTCCGATGCCGAGAGCTTGTCACCCGCTGAAAAAATACAAGAAGATGGCATAAAACACAATATTACCAAATGGGTGTTTCAACTTTCTGAAAAACAGCGCGAAGTTATTTGCCGCCGCTATGGACTTTGCGGTTATGAAGGATCAACCCTTGAGCAGGTTGCCCAAGAGCTGGGTGTAACCCGTGAGCGTGTCAGGCAGATTCAAATGGATGGCTTAAAAAGAATGAAGGAGATCCTGGAAGGTAACGGCTATTCTTTTGAAGCCATTTTTAATTGATGATAAATAAGGTAAAAGGTTCAAGGTGAAAGGCGCAATAATTCCTTGAACCTTGAAGCTAAAATGCATTTTGCAACGGCCAGTCCCGGTAATTAAAGACCTGCCCTTGCTCCCGAACGGTGTCACAAGCACCGAGCGACACTTCAGCAACAACCCATTGCACGGCATTGAGCTTGCCTGCGGCTAGAATGCCGTTATCGGGAAAACCGCGATCCACAGGCGTATAAATAGCCGCCGCACCGATATTGACATCCACAGCTTCTGACCACGGCGCATCGCCTACCAGCGTCGATTGAACCACATAACACTGATTTTCCAGGGCTCTTGCCTGACAGCCTATTTTAACGCGATGGTAACCGGCCAGGGTATCGGTGCAACTGGGCACTAAAATCAGATTCGCTCCGGCTTCGACCTGCTTTCTTGCCAGCATCGGAAATTCACTGTCATAGCACACATTGATGGCGATTCTTCCATATTCAGTATCAAAACACCTTAATTTCTCACCTTTCTGAATCAGCCATTGCTCGTTTTCAAAGCGGGTCATCATCAGTTTATCCTGGTAATCAACGTAACCATCCGGCATAAACAAATATGCCCGGTTTCGATAGCCGCCCAACTCTGTTTTTACCGGAAACGTACCCGACTGAATAATGCACTGGTATTTTTTAGCCAAGGTCTGGAACAAGTCCAGATAATCATCAAGCAATGACTGCATGGCTGCCAGCTGCTTGCTTAAGGATGAATAAACCGCCTCGCCCGCCGAACCCGCTCCCGGCAGGATTCCGGCATACACACCATCCCTGGCGATAAACAGCGAGGCCAGTTCCATGCTGGCATACTCGGGAAAAAGCATAATCTTCGCATCCTGCTGCGCGGCTTCAACAACCCAGCGTTCAACTTTGCCTTGATACTGTTGCCAGTTTTCCAGAAAACTGATGTCGTATTGAGCAGTTGCTATTTTAAAGTTCATGTTTCAGCCAAAAAGTCATCGGTTTAGGCGTTTCATTTTCATCATCCAGATCTTTCCAGATATAAGCTGTGTGAAGTTCAGGATGCTTGACGTAGCCGCGCTTGGTCCAGAATTTGTCCAACGGCACATAATCGGCTGGTCGTCTGGGATGATCTACAGGTCGCTCTACACAACAAAAACAAATGTGTTTAAAGCCTCCTAAGTCCTCGGCATGAGCCTCTCTCTGCTCAAAAAACCGAACGCCGATACCCAAGCCGCGATAATTCTTGTCCAGCACCGATTCACTGCAATAAAAAACCTCATCAAGGTTGTAACCATTTTCAAGAAACGGCTTTTTCAGCTCATCGGTTTCATATTTCATCGGGATTGCGGTCGATGCACCGACCACTTTATCGCCATCAAAAGCGATGACAATTACGCTTTCAGGGCAATCGATATAAGTCTGTAAATATTTTTTTTCATAGTCGATATCCCCGTCATACAAATACGGGAAGTCGCGAAACACTTCAATTCTAAGCCGGGCAAGTTCTGGAATAAATTGTTCCAGAGCCGAACCGCTACATCTTTCAATACGAATATCTTTAGCCATCATGTTACAAATGCAAAAAGGAACGCATTTTAGCTGAACACTGTTAGTTTGCGTAGCTTAGGACGTAAAAAAACCGATTTCTGCCATCCTCCACAAAAAGCAGCAATTCTCATTATGGGAAAATAGCAAGCAGCTCAAGTCGGAAATGAGTTCTCGGCACACAGCCACGCTGCTCCTGCATCGCCTAAAGCGCCTACTGTTGGTGCTCTACCTCCTGCATAATCCACATGGATGTGGTGAATGCAGATATTGCATAAGGCCATGGATGGCCTGTAGTAGAGCAACGCAGGAGCAGTTGCCGAGGAGCAAATATCTGTCCATGCAAGTCGTCTTTGCGAAACTCTGCGATAAACTCTGCGCTCCTCTGCGGTTAAAAAAATATTAACCGCAGAGGAGCGCAGAGTTATACGCAAAGAGCGCAGAGCTTCAGCCGTTTAATAAACCTTGGATCTAAAAGCACAAAAAGGCTGCCCGTATTCAAAAAGTGTCAATTATGAGAT
>CAZAUB010000369.1:0-3110 GCA_964488195.1 uncultured Methylobacter sp.
CCTGCTGCCGGTCATCATCGAATTTGAGTTTTTCCGACAGGATTAAAATACCGCCGGGCAACAGTCCCTGATAGATTTTTTGCAAAAAGTCGAGCCGGTCTTCAAGCGGAATAAACTGTAGCGTGAAATTTAAAACCACCACCGAGGCATTTTCAATCGCAACCTCACGAATGTCAGCGCACACAACATCGACTGCAACCGGCGCCTGATCTTTTAATAAAATTTCCTGAAAGCGCGTCACCATCGCCTGAGAATTATCGACGGCAATGATCCGGCAGTTTTCGGCCTCAATCTGGTGTCGCATGGACAAGGTTGCAGCGCCCAAGGAGCAGCCCAGATCGTAGCAAACGCTGTGCTCGCGGGCAAAACGCCCGGCCAAAAGACCGATCGCTGAAATAATTGCGTTATAACCGGGAACAGAGCGTTGGATCATGTCTGGGAAAACGCTAGCTACGGTTTCGTCGAATTTAAACGCACTGACTTCGCCAATGGGGCTGGCATAAATGGAGTCTTTCGGGAAGTTCATGGCTTAACAAACAAAAACCGCGCTGGGCGGGACGGGCGGGGAATGAGCAAAAGGGCGACCGGCCGGTCGCCCCTACATCTGGTTTTTTTCAATGAATCAGGAATTTTCCGCCGGTTTTGCCGCCAACGCTTCGGCATTGCGTTTAACCAGCCCTTCAATAACTGCGTTTAACGAACCCTTGGTTTGAACTTCATTGGCAAAGGTGGAGCGGTAGTTGGTCACCAGACTCACGCCTTCAATCATAATATCGTAGGCTTTCCATTCGCCATCGCTGAGCAGCATCCGGTAACTAACACCGATAGGCTGTATGCCGGGCTGTAACACTTCGGTTTTCACAACGACTTTTGTCGCGCCGTTTTCCATTTCCAGCGGCAGGAAACGGACTGACCAGTCTTTAAAATCCACAAAAGCGCGGGAATAGACTCTTACCAACATTGTTTGGAATTCATGTTTAAACCGTTCGCGCTCATCAGCAGTCGCCGTTTTCCAGATTTTCCCCAGGACTAATTCAGAAACCCTGTCGAAATCCGTATGCGGATAAATGACGTCATTAACGAATTGGTTAATCTTGGCAAAATCTTTGGTAAATGACTTATCTTGCATTTTATCCTGCATCTTCGCCGAAGCCACTTGTATCGCCTGTTGCGGAGGCAATAAATCATCCGCAATTACTTTAGTAATAGGCAACAACCCAAGTAATACAACAAATAAACCGAATATTGAAACTTGTTTAGCTTTCATAAAACCCTCTAAAATTAAACCAATATATGCTTTTTATCTTCATATATCAGCGTGGTGTTCCCTGATACAATAAACAGCATAAAACCTAAGCCTTAAACTTTATGTCTTAGAGCAATTGTTTGATATTCCCAACCCTTAGAGCTAAGGATAAGATGACATATAATAACATCAATTTTCCTCAAACACGTATGAGAAGAATGCGTTATAACGATTTTTCCCGTCGTTTAATGCGCGAAAATCGCCTGTCTGTTGATGATCTGATTTACCCGATGTTTGTCACCGAAGGCTCAAACCAACGGCAAGCCATCTCATCCATGCCGGAAGTGGAAAGGCTCTCCCTGGATTTACTGCTGGAAGAAGCGCATCAACTTTATGAACTGGGCATCCCTGCCATTGCGCTGTTCCCGGTAACGTCTGCCGATAAAAAATCGGAACAGGCTGCCGAAGCCTATAACCCTGACGGCCTGACTCAGCGTAGCGTAAGGGCTTTAAAAAAAGCCGTCCCAGAATTGGGCATTATTACCGATGTCGCGCTAGACCCCTTTACTACACACGGACAGGATGGCTTGGTCAATCCCGATGGCTATGTGATGAATGATGAAACCATCGCCGTATTGACCCGGCAGGCGCTGTCTCATGCCGAAGCCGGAGCCGATATTGTCGCGCCGTCGGACATGATGGACGGTCGTATCGGTGCGATAAGACAGGCGTTGGAAGCTGGAAATCATATCAATACGCTGATACTCGCTTACTCTGCCAAATATGCCTCCAGTTTTTACGGCCCGTTCCGGGATGCGGTGGGTTCTGCCGGAATGCTCGGCAAAGGCAACAAATACAGCTATCAAATGGATCCGGCCAATTCCGATGAAGCCCTGCGCGAAATACTGCTGGATTTACAGGAAGGCGCGGACATGGTCATGGTCAAGCCCGGAATGCCCTATCTGGATATTATCCGCCGGGTAAAAGACCAGTACGGCGTACCGACATTTGCCTATCAGGTCAGCGGCGAATACGCGATGCTCAAAGCCGCTTCCATGAACGGCTGGCTGGATGAAAAACAAGTCGTGCTGGAATCCTTGCTGGCTTTTAAACGCGCCGGCAGCGATGCCATCCTGACCTATTACGCCAAATCTGTAGCCCAATGGTTGCAAGATTAACACCAATAAAAACAACTAAAGAGGAGCCTGTTTCATGTCAGAAGATGCCCTAATCACCGAAAAAAGAAGATTTCATATTGAGGAAGCCATTTTGGTTTTGCTGCTGATCCTGTCGCTGGTCGGCATCGGCATCATGGACTTTTCCCCCGCCGACGGCTATGGCTACTGGCTTATTATGATGCTGTTGTTTGGCCTGTTTGCACTCATTATCGGCTGGCTGCAATCCAAGCACCGTAGTGATGATTTCAAGATTATCCTGCGCGAACAATCCATGCACTGGGCGACATCATTGCTGGTAGTTGGCGGGGCATTTTTAATCCATCAATCCGGACGGATAGCCGAAGAAGATGCAGGGCTGATTATCCTGCTGATTTTATCGCTTTCAACCATACTTGACGGGCTGCGCGTAGGCTGGCGCTTTAGTCTGGTCGGGCTATTTTTGGGTGTTGCCGCTGTCGTTTCCGTGTATACGCCGCACTTCCTCTGGGTAGAATTAGGTATTGCCATTTTGATAGTTGCGGCGACCATTTTATGGGAATTATGGATCGAGAAAAAAGCCCAATCATGACTTTAATTGACCGCTACGCGGTGTTTGGTCATCCTATCAAACACAGCAAATCGCCGCGCATCCATCGGCTTTTTGCCGAACAAACCGGGCAAGCGCTTGAATATACCGCGCAAGATGT
>CAZAUB010000370.1:0-3086 GCA_964488195.1 uncultured Methylobacter sp.
TTGCAATGGGCGACCTGCCGGATCGCCCCTACGCTGCCGCAGATTGGCGTACCACCGGCACCGGCGCCAGAATCCTGGCCGATCTGGGGGTGCATAAACTGAAGGTTTTAGGCGCTCAGAAAAAGTATGTCGCGTTGTCAGGGTTTGACCTGGAAGTCGCCGAGCATGTGGGTTGAAAAAGCTAGCCCAACAACATTACACGTTAATTACACGAGAGAAACATCATGTCAACATTAAAAACCTTTGAAGGAAATCTACTCGTTCAAGGCGGAAAATTCTGCATCGTAGCCTCACGGTTTAACAGCTTCATCGTTGAACAATTGGAAGCCGGTGCGATTGACGCGCTGGTGCGCCACGGTGCCAATAAAGCGGATATTCATCTGGTTAAGGCTCCCGGTGCGTTTGAGTTGCCGATGGTGGTGCAACGCGTGGCGGCGGCTAAAAAATATGATGCGATTATCGCATTAGGTGCGGTGATTCGTGGCGGCACACCGCATTTTGAATATGTCGCCGGTGAATGTGTTAAAGGCTTGGCGCAGGTTTCCTTGCAATACAGTGTCCCGGTCAGTTTTGGCGTGCTAACCGTTGACAGTATTGAGCAGGCGATAGAACGTGCAGGCACCAAAGCGGGTAACAAGGGCGCGGAAGCGGCAATGTCGGCCATTGAAATGGTAAGTTTATTTAATAACCTGGAAATATAATGAGTCAAGCTCGAACCAATGCCCGAAAGGCTGCTGTACAGGCATTGTATCAATGGCAGATGGCCGGTCAGGATCTGAGTGAGATCGAACGGCAGTTTCTGGAAGAAGAGCGCTTGAAAGACGCTCAGAAAAGTTATTTTGTCGAGTTGTTTTACGGTGTGCCTAAAAATCTGGATGCGATTGATCAGGCTTTGTCGGAATTTGTCGATCGTCCGGTTGATACGATTGATCCGGTCGAAAGGGCGATTTTAAGGATTGGCGTGTACGAGTTGTTGCACCGCTTGGATATGCCGTACAAGGTTGTCTTGAATGAAGGCATTAATCTCGCCAAATACTTTGGCGCCGACGGTAGTCACAAGTATGTTAACGGCATACTGGATAAGGTCGCGCAGCAAAAAAGGGCTGTGGAAATTAAGGCAAAAGGCGTAAGGTGAAAGGTGAAAGGTGAAAGGTAGTATCGTTATACACCAGTGTCTGCGGGACACCCAAAGCACATAGGATAACTAAGATGAATGAGCATTTTTTAACCGAGATTGAAATAAAACAGTTTAAATGTTTTACCGATTTTAAAGCATCCGGCTTTAAGCGGGTTAATTTGATCGGTGGAAAAAATAATATTGGTAAGACGGCGTTTATGGAGGCTTGTTGGATTAATGTTCATTCCAGCAATGTAAATGCAATGATAACGGCTATTTGCATTATTAAGTATGCGCGTGAAAATTTAAACTTTATCAATAAAAGTGTCGATCATAAAAAAATGTTAGATACTACAAAAAGCTATGTGGCTAAATCGAATTTAAGCAATAAAGAGTTTTATATCGTAGAAAAAGATGCGATAAAGGAATATCAATTAAATATCAATGGCGAATTGAAAGTTATTAATGCAAAAGAATTAAATATTATTATTGATCGTATTGATAATATTGAATTCATAGATAACTTTGGTTGGAGTGACGATGGGTTAATCAGAGCTTACGAAGCCATTCAAAAACAAGACCAAGAAAGTGAATTAAATGTTTTTATCAGAGAATTTGACGATAGTATTGAAAGCTTTAAAGTCATAGGCGACAAGCCGCAATGTAAAACCAAAGGCGAATACCGCGAAATAGTTGAATTCGGCGATGGCTTAAGACATTATATTTCCATTATTTGTGCCCTTTATGCCGGTGAAAACGGCTATTTATTTGTAGATGAAATTGACAACGGCATTCACTATACCCAGCTAGATAGATTATGGGAGCTTATTTTAACGCTTTCCAAGAAAACAAATTGTCAGGTATTTGCAATTACGCATTCCAAAGAAATGCTCGAATCGTTTGCGCGCGTTGCCAAAAAACT
The DNA here is from genome assembly GCA_964488195.1 of uncultured Methylobacter sp. GTDB lineage: Bacteria > Pseudomonadota > Gammaproteobacteria > Methylococcales > Methylomonadaceae > Methylobacter_A. The sequence continues at coordinate 2,040 of CAZAUB010000370.1, forward strand.
GGAAGAGCGGGATATTAGCTACACCATTTTGGTAAAAAACAAGCAGCAAGAAATAAAAGCCATTGCTATGGATTATGAAATGCTTTTGGATAGCATGGCTCAAGGGCATGAGGTCAGGGGATGGTGAAAGCAGCCATTTTGCACGAAGGCAATGATAAAGATACTACCGACAAGAAGCTGATAAAAAGCTTACTGGCAAATTTGGAATTGGATGAAAAATTTATTCATTTCGATGGTTTTGGCTCTAAAAGTAATTTCTTTAAAAGTGATAATTCAAAATACTCATTACTCAAACAACAGGTTGAAGCTGGGCAAATAGACAAAATATTGTTTATTGTCGATGCTGACTATGAAAAAGATGATGCGAAATACAAGGGCTTTGAAAACACAGAAAATGAATTAAAAAACATAATCAATGAATTAGGATTTCAAGACATTGCCCATTTTTATATAGTCTGCGACCCAATTACTAAAACAGGTTATTTGGAGTCGTTAATTTTAGCCTCATTACCCCAAGAAAAACGGAAATGTATTGAACGTTTTGTCGAATGTTCGGAAATAAAGCCCAAGCAGATTCATAAAACAATCATTAATCATCTCTACATGATTGCCTATCCAGATCCGCCCTACAATTTCGACCATCATAATTTTGACCAACTGAAAGCCGAATTAACTAAGCTTTTTGCATGAGGCTGCAACAAAAACTCATGCCTATTTCTGAATTTGCCCTGATACAACGTTTCTTCACTAAACAGCGGGTCACAAATCCATCAACGCGCTTGAGTATAGGTGACGACTGTGCGTTGCTCTCCATTCCAGAGGGTTTCGAATTGGCCGTGACCACCGATACCATGGTGGAAAACGTGCATTTTTTTGCTGGAGCCGATCCTGAACTGCTAGGCCACAAACTGCTGGCCGTCAATTTGAGCGATCTTGCCGCGATGGGCGCAAAACCCATTTCCGTGACGTTGGCTTTAACCCTGCCTAAAGTCGATGAAAACTGGCTGACGGCTTTCGCCCAAGGATTCTTAAATCTGGCCGAGCGCT
>CAZAUB010000371.1:0-3075 GCA_964488195.1 uncultured Methylobacter sp.
AGTGATAATAGAAAAGACTCTTTATCAATTAGAGATAAAACCTAACAAGCTCGTACGGTGCAATTTTTTGCTGGTTTCCAGTCTCCAATAGCAAAAATGTGCCTTAACCCTGCGTTCAAGCTAAACGGCACAAAAGCGCGTCGCCCCTTAGTCCCACGTTATGTCTCGTTCCCACGCGCTGCGCCGCGAGTCGTGGTCAATGTATCGAACACAACCTTTCAGGACGCAGCGCGTCCACCACGGCGTTCCCACGCAGCGCGTGGGAACGAGTATGTTATTAACACTTTCGCCCGGCTCTCTGCTTGTTATTTTTACCAAGGTTTGACATATCCTTTATAAAGTTTAATGTAGCCTTTCGCTTACGTTAGCCTTTATTCACAGCGTTGTTTTTACGCTATCTTTCCGCCTGTCAAAAGAGAGATTTAGAAATGCAAACACAATTTCTATCAACTTTACCCAATAACCCTCAAAATAAAAACAACAAACGTTCGACAACTAAAATATCCTGGTTATGGACTGTTTTATCGGTATTATTTTTAAGCATGTCGTTTTCTGCGCCTAGCTACAGCCACAGAGGAGCGCTTGATGAGGTTGATGTTTGCCGCATTAGGATCGGCCCCGAAAAAATCCACTTTACCGCTTATACGCCGACATTTACCCAAAGCGAGGGTTTTTGCCGCTTTATCCCGAATGTGGGCATGACTAATCTGATTTTCGATTATGAAGGCAAAAAACTCAGGGATGTTTCAATAGAATTTGAAGTGACTAAAGAGCCCGAAGGAACGCGCGTTTTTTATCTGGAGCCGCAAAAGACCAAAACTGGAACGGTTAAAGCGGATATTGATTTTTCCAAATATGGCGCCGGTGATTATCTTGCGCATGTGACTATCGTTCATGACGGCGAAAAACTGGATACGCATTTGCCGTTTGTCGTTGGCGCTGAAGAAGCAAAAACACATTGGGGTCGGTATTTGTTTATGCTGGTAGCCGTGGTGGTGTTGGTGACTATAGGTATTACAATATTAACTCGCAGACAAGCTGACCAGGAAAATAGAGGCCTTTAGCAATCTGTTACCAGTCACTCTGACGCTATCAACCCCAGCAAATCGGTGACGCCAACGTCCAATCCCTGTTGCGACAACAGGGTAGTTGCCTGGCCTCTGTGATGGGTTTGGTGGTTAAAAAAATGCAGCATCAGGCTGGCGAAGTTTTTGACCAACGCTTCGCATTTCATATTGTGATACGCGAGCTTATGGTTCAGGTCGGATGCGTTAGGTTGCTCGTACTAGGTTCTGGTGTTGCCATCCATGGCTTCTCGGCAACTGCTCCTGCGTCGCCTAAAGCGCCTACTGTTGGTGCTCTACCTCCTGCATCCATGCAGTCGTGGATCTCGGCATTCCCTGCCGAGATGACGTGTTGTGTTATACCGATGACCTCAATGAGGGAACGTAATGTATGCCTCGCCTACACCAGCAAATTAACCAGCATCTGTTCATAAATATTGGACAAAATCTCCAAATCCTCTACGCTGACATGTTCATTGATTTTATGGATACTTTCATTCAACGGGCCGAGTTCGATAACCTGTGCGCCAGTCGGGGCGATAAAGCGTCCGTCTGAGGTGCCGCCGCCGGTGTCATCAAGGGTTTCAAAGCCGGTAACGGTTTTGATTGCGGCATGGGCGGCATCGATTAATGCGCCCGGTTCGGTCAGGAAAGGATTGCCGGACAAGCGCCATTGCAACTCATATTTGAAATCGTATTTGTCCAGTATGGCGCGTGTGCGTTGCTTGATGGTTTCCTCGTCCAGTTCGGTGCAAAAACGCAGGTTGAACTGTACGTTTACGCTGCCGGGGATGATGTTTTCCGCGCCGGTTCCGGCATTGATATTGGAAAACTGCAAGCTGGTCGGAGGGAAAAATTCATTGCCGTGATCCCAGACTTCATCGGTCAGGTCTTTTAAGGCCGGGGCGAAGCTGTGTATCGGGTTGTCGGCAAGCTCAGGGTAGGCGACGTGGCCTTGTATGCCTTTGACGGTCAATTGGGCGCATAAAGAGCCGCGTCTGCCGACGCGAATCACATCGCCGATTTTTTTGTCGCTGGACGGCTCGCCGACCAGACACCAGTCTATTTTTTCGTTGCGTTGTTCCAGCACTTCAACGACTTTAACTACGCCATTGGTAGCGATGCCTTCTTCGTCGCTGGTCATCATCACCGCGATAGAGCCTTGATGATCCGGGTGCTTGGCGATAAAGCGCTCGACGGCGGTAATAAAACAGGCGATGCCGCCTTTCATATCGGCAGCGCCGCGGCCATAAAGCTTGCCGTCACGAATCGTCGGCTCAAATGGTGGTGAAGTCCATGCAGCTAAAGGGCCGGTAGGCACAACATCGGTGTGGCCGAGGAAGGTAAGCAGCGGTTTGGTATTGCCGCGTCTAAGCCAGATGTTTTGGGTATCTTCAAAGTCCAGGCGTTCTTCTTTGAAGCCCAGTTTGGTTAAACGTGTGGCCAGCACATCCTGGCAACCTGCATCTTTAGGGGTTACGGATTCGCGGCTGATAAGGTCTTTAAGGAGTTCGAGTGTGTCGCTCATGGTTATTCGGCTTGGTGGTTATCGACTTTCGCCGCACCTGCTCCCGGCAGGTCTGCGTCATATCCGCCATCCTTAGCGAAACCAAGGATCAGCTGATCGCCGACATCTAAAATCGGGCGTTTAATCAGGGTAGGGGTGGTCAGCATCAGTTGCAGGGCTTTTTCTTGGTTCAGATCGCTTTGCTGCTCGGAACTGAGCTGTCGCCAGCTGGTGCTGCTGCGGTTAAGCAGTTTGTTCCAGTCTAAATGGTCGGCAAAATGCTGTAGCAGTTCAGGGGTTAAGCCATCGGTTCGGAAATCGTGGAACTGATAGGCTATGCCGTGTTGATCCAGCCAGTTATATGCTTTTTTGACAGTGTCGCAGTTTTTTATGCCGTAAAGCGTATGCATGTTTTTTTACAATTGGCTGTTCAGCAATTCGTCTATTCCGGGTAATTGTTTGTCTGTTTTGCAGCGGATTTTATAAAGATCGACAAATTCCATA
>CAZAUB010000372.1:0-3071 GCA_964488195.1 uncultured Methylobacter sp.
CGCTCAAAGGCGCGGATATTGAGCATTATTCCGGCAGTCGCGCCAAAAGAGGATCGGCATTACCCAGAGGTTTTCAGCGGGTTGATGGCTTGGAGTGCGAGTGATAGTAGTGCTTATTTTTTGTCGGCCGTTTTCAGTCTGACGATAAGACGCCGATAATCATCCTCACTTAACGCATCGTTGACTATTAGTACGGCTTGTTTATGTGCATTTTTGTTAAAATGCAGAAATATCGCGAAGACGGTGATGACGGTTGAATTCAGGATTTGGATCGGTTCAAAGTCATTGCCGTTGGAGCCTTCGGATAGTAACGCCCAGCCCAATGCGTCAGACTGTTTGATTTTGCACTGTTGGTTTTTTAAACGCTTAATAACAAACCAAAGATGCAGGCAAATCCCCGTAAACAAAGCCAATTTGACCGTAACCGGTAACGCACTGGCGATGCTTGAGCCCATTGCCAGTACATGCATAACAGCAAGCAGCTGCTTTAATCGTTGGGAGGGTTTAAGCTCCAGCAGCAGTGGGAGTTCGTGTTTTTTTGGCAAGTTGTACCGCTCCTTGTTTTATTTTCGGTTGATAATACCTGTATTCCAAGGCGATACAAATGATCACAGGTTTTTTGTCTTTGTTCAAACAGCGATATAATCAGTGCACTTTAATTCCCATTATTTTACTTATTGATGAACCTTAACTGGAAAAACTTGCTGCTTGCTGAACACGCGATATTTGAGAACGATAACGACATTGTTTTTCCCTCACCTGAGTATGAAGGCAATCAGCGTATTTATCCGATTGCACATCTGGGAGTTTTGACCGTTGCAGGACAAGATGCGGCAAAATTATTACAGGGGCAAATCACCTGCAATATTAATGACATCACCGATATAAAAAGCAGTCTTGGCGCAATATGCAATCCTAAGGGCAGGGCGATTACTACTTTTTTATTGGTTAAAAACGCCGATACTTTTTTGATGATTTTGCCCAAAGAATTGCTGGCATCAGTCAAAAAAAGACTACAGATGTATGTGTTACGATCAGATGTGACCTTAACGGATAGCTCGGATGAGTTGTGCTTAATCGGCCTAAGCTATGATGCATCGCAGTCCTGTGACGCGGCTGAACACCACTTTGCAACAAGTCGGCAGGAAAATATCGTCGTTGATCTTAAGAATCGCTGTTTGATTATCGCCGAGTCCGATAACGCTCAAAAGTTCTGGTCAGAACAGGTTAAGCAAGGCTTTCAGCCTGAGGGTTCAACTCAATGGCGCTATCTCGATATAATCTCAGGGATACCCTGGCTTACTGTGGAAACATCGGAAGAGTTTATTCCACAAATGCTTAATCTGGATAAGTTGGACGGCATTAGTTTCAACAAGGGTTGTTACACCGGTCAGGAAATTATTGCCCGGACTCATTATCTGGGTAAGGCAAAAAGGGAAATGTTTCTTGCCGAATGCGACACTTGTACGCCCCCTGAACCTAATTCAACAATCATTGACAACAGTACAGGTGCGGAACAAAGTATAGGCAAAGTACTGTATGCGCAAAACAGACAAAATATTTGTAAAATGCTTATTGTGCTGCAAATTTCTGACACAAATGTTTATAATCTTAGGTTAAAAAATTATAACCAAGATAAAGTTATCTTGTTAACCGTATAATTTTAATTCGAATTATTTATCACACGGGATGTAGCAATAATGCAATTTACTTCTATTCAGGACTTTCTTGATCATGTTCAATCCGAACTTAATGCGAATCGTCTTGTTTTGCCTACATTACCTGACATCGCCTTAAAAGTTAAGAATGCTGTCACTAATGGCGATATATCGGCTAAGGAATTGGCTGAAATGATAGTGACTGATGCTGCGCTATCAACCCAAATTATTCGTGTAGCAAATAGCCCTATGTACCGTGGCGCATCTGAAATCAACAACATACAAATGGCAGTTGCAAGGTTGGGTAACAATACCATTCGTACTTTAGTGACCAGTCTGGTAATGAAACAGATGTTTCGCCCATCATCAAAATTGTTGGAAGGCCTGTTCAGGAAAACCTGGGAACAAAGCACGAATGTTTCAGCTATCAGTCGGGCTCTTTGTGCTTTCGTCCCCCATCTCAATTCGGATGAGGCCATGCTGGCCGGTCTTATTCATCAAATAGGCAAATTGCCTATATTAATGCTGGTTGAGAATATTCCAGAGTTCAGGGACAGCCCGACAAGAATGGATAAATTACTTGAAAAAGCTCATCCTGCTGTAGGTAAATTGATTATGGACTCTTGGGATTTTCCTGAAAATTTAAAACCCGTAGCGTCTGAGTATGTTAATTTTAAATACGATTCAGGGCCTAAGGGTGATTATGTCGATGTTGTACAAGTTGCATTTTTGCAAAGTATAGCGGGAACCGATCATCCGGCATGCCGTGTTGATTGTTCTACCGTGCCTTCATTTGCCAAGCTCGGATTTTCGACTGACACTGAAATACTGGAAATTGAGGGTATTTCAGATGAAATTGAAGCTGCCCGAAACATGCTCTCCTAAAAATGCTTAAAACCATGATTAATCCACAAGCAGCCGCGCATTTTCGCCGATTAGGTACCCTAACAATTTTCGCCGTTTATTTTGTGATTCTTGTCGGTGGAATCGTAAGGGCTTCCGGTTCAGGCATGGGTTGCCCCGACTGGCCGACTTGCTTCGGACAATGGGTGCCGCCTACTGATGAATCTCAGTTACCCGCCAATTATCACGAGATTTATGCGCAACGCGGTTATGAAAATACCCAGTTTAACCCGGTAAAAACCTGGACCGAATACACCAACCGCTTGGTCGGCGTGACAATTGGATTTTTGATCTTGCTGACGGCCTGGTCATCGCGTATCTATCTTAAAACAGACAAAACCATTTTTTATTTGGCGGTGAGTGTGTTTTTTCTGGTCGGTTTTCAAGGTTGGCTAGGCTCAACCGTGGTGGCAAGCAATCTCAAGCCCTTGGTGATCACCTTACACATGTTGCTGGCCTTGTTTATTGTTGCATTGCTTATTTATACGATTGCCCGTTCGCAACGGGATG
>CAZAUB010000373.1:0-3070 GCA_964488195.1 uncultured Methylobacter sp.
CCATTTAGGCATAATCCCGCTCGCCAAACAACGCGGTGCCGATTCTGACAATAGTCGAGCCTTCGGCAATCGCGGCTTTTAAATCCCCGGTCATGCCGAACGAGAAGGTATCCAGTTTGGGTTGCCCTAGTTTTGCAACGGCCTGATACAGTGTTTTATAAGGCTGGCGTTGTTGCTCAAAATCCTGTTGCGGGGCTGGAATAGCCATTACGCCGCGCAATTTCAGGTTAGGCAGCTTAGCGACTTGTTCGCACAGTAGCGGCAATTCATCCAGAGTGATTCCAGACTTGCTCGGTTCATTGCTGATATTGACTTGCAGGCAAATAGCTAACGGCGGCAAATAAAGCGGACGCTGTTCACTGAGGCGCTGGGCTATTTTTAAGCTGTCCACACTGTGTATCCAGTCGAAATGTGTCGCCAGCGCCCTGGTTTTATTGGATTGGATGGGGCCGATAAAGTGCCAAGTAATATCGTAAGCTCCCAGTTCCTGCTGTTTTCTCAAGGCTTCCTGCAAATAATTTTCGCCGAAATGGCGCTGCCCGGCTTGATAGGCGGCGGCAATGTCTTCGGCCGGTTTGGTTTTGCTGACGGCCAGTAACAGCACCGAGCCGGGCTGACGATTGCAGGCCAACTCTGCCTCGCTGATTTGCGTGCGTATTTGTTTGAGTCTTTCAGTGATGGTTGCCATGATTTGTCCGTTGTCAGTCAGTTGTCAGTTATTAGACAACACAATCGCTAAAAACTAACACAACAACACACATTTAAAAAATGAAAATATGAACTATGGTATAAGGAGTTTTTTATTTTTATCGTCAAGAGGGTGTTATGGATATTGCCGAATTACTGGCCTTTTCAACTAAAAGCAAAGCTTCTGATTTACATTTGTCGGCGGGGCTTCCGCCTATGATCAGGGTTGACGGGGATATTCGGCGAATTAATATTCCCCCCTTGGATCATAAAGAGGTGCATGCGCTTATTTATGACATTATGAATGACAAGCAACGCAAAGATTATGAAGAATTTTTGGAAACCGATTTTTCATTCGATTTGCCAGGCGTTGCCCGGTTTCGTGTTAACGCGTTTAATCAGGAGCGTGGCGCTGCCGCTGTATTCAGGACGATTCCCTCGATAATATTGAGCCTGGAAGACTTGAAAGCCCCCAAGTTTTTTGAGGAGTTGTGCCAAAAACCTCGCGGTATGGTTCTGGTGACCGGCCCTACCGGCTCCGGCAAGTCAACTACGCTGGCGGCGATGATTAATCATATTAACTGCAATGAATATGCGCATATACTCACCGTGGAAGACCCTATCGAGTTTGTTCATGTGAGCCAAAAATCGTTGATTAACCAACGGGAAATCAAACGTGATACCCATGGTTTTAATGAAGCGTTGCGTTCAGCGCTACGGGAAGATCCCGATATTATCCTGGTCGGCGAAATGCGCGATCTGGAAACCATCCGACTGGCCATGACGGCAGCGGAAACCGGTCACCTTGTTTTCGGTACTTTACATACGACTTCGGCCGCTAAAACCATCGACCGTATTATCGATGTATTTCCCGCCGCAGAAAAAGACATGATCCGGGCCATGCTGTCTGAATCATTACAGGCGGTTATTTCGCAAACCTTACTGAAGAAAATCGGCGGTGGTCGTATTGCCGCGCATGAAATCATGGTGGGTACAGCGGCTATCAGGAACCTGATCCGTGAAGCCAAAGTGGCGCAAATGTATTCTGCGATTCAAACCGGACGCAAGGATGGCATGCAGACGCTGGATCAGAATATGAAAGAGCTGGTTGATAAAGGCATGATTACCGCAAAAATGGCTATGGATAAAGCGGTTAATAAGGATATGTTCCGCTAGAAGGAGCTATGTGCTACTTACGCTGATGGCACAGAGTATATGAATCGGGTTGTTGGTTAACTCAACACCCAAACAACTGATAAAATCATTCTATTTGACACCCAGCGAGAACCTAATGACCGCTCCAGAAGCTCTATACCAATCAACACTGTCGTCTTTAAAGCTCCGCGCTCGCGGCAAAGTACGGGATATTTACGACATCGATGACCAGCACATGCTGATTGTGACCACCGACCGGCTGTCAGCATTCGATGTGATTTTGCCCGATCCGATTCCCGGAAAAGGTCGTGTTTTAACCAGCGTGTCCAATTTCTGGTTTGAAAAAATGAAGCACGTCATGCCCAATCACCTGTCCGACATTCCGCTGGAACAGGTTGTTCCCGATGCCGCCGAACGCGCGCAGATTGAAGGTCGCGCTATCGTCGTCAAGTTATTAAAACCGCTGCCGGTTGAAGCCATCGTGCGCGGTTATTTGATCGGCTCCGGCTGGAAAGATTACCAAAAATCCGGCGCTGTCTGCGGCATTAAATTACCGGAAGGTTTGCAGCAGGCGCAGCAATTACCGGAACCCATTTATACGCCGTCCACAAAAGCCGAAGTGGATCAACATGACGAAAACGTCTCTTTTGAAAAAACCGTCGAATTGATGGGACAGGATCTGGCGGAAAAAGTGCGCGACGCCAGCCTAAAGCTATACAAGGAAGCAGCCGCCTATGCCAAACAACGGGGCATTATTATTGCCGATACCAAATTTGAATTCGGCGTTGATGATAACGGCGTTTTATATCTGATTGATGAAGCTTTAACCCCCGATTCATCACGCTTCTGGCCTGCCGATCAATATCAGGTAGGTATCAGCCCGCCGAGTTTCGACAAGCAATATATCCGTGATTACCTGGAAACGCTGGACTGGGATAAAACCGCGCCGGGGCCGCATTTACCTGCTGAAGTGGCTGAGTATTGCGCGGCAAAATATCGCGAAGCGGAAGTCAGGTTAACGCAAGGGTGATTTTTAAACTTGGATGAATCTGTTAATCCACGAAAGGCACAAAAAGCACGAAAATATTCAAAGCTTGCAAGGTGTAGGCCGGAATAAGACCATCCAAGCGCGTAGCGCGAGGTGGCGTTTCCGGCGAATCAGGGTGGTGTGTTTGCCGGAAACACCTGTTCTCGCTATCGCTCGAACCGGCTTATTCCGGCCTACTGG
>CAZAUB010000374.1:0-3066 GCA_964488195.1 uncultured Methylobacter sp.
TTTTTAACCGGCATGGCTTGGTTTTTATTCCAAATCTTTAAAGTCATGACGGGTTGCTTCAATTTTAGATCGATAGGTTTGGGCATCGCCGTAAGCGATAAATTTCTGATAACGGCTGTGCAGGTTTTTAATACGCTTGGCGTGTTTAATCGGGCACCAGAATTGTTCTGTACGCCCGGCTATTTCCTGCAAATAGCCAAACAAGCCATTGACGTAACTGCAATAGGCACAATTGATCTTTTCTATAAGATTCAAATAATTTAGATATTGCCTGTCGAAAACGATATAGTCTTGCCGTTTTACTTTTGGAATGCCGTAAATAGGGAAACAAATTGCCTGATACAGGCTGATTGTTATATCCATTAATGCCACCGGGACAATACAAATCCATATGAAGGGTGTACTGAGTATATGTTTTAGTTTAGCATCGGTTATATAATTGAATAACTGTTTGGTATATTCCTTATGTCGAATAATAACATTTTCTTCAAAATAGACCCGCCGCTTGGTAATTTCATAGGAAAATTCTTCCTGTTGTTTTTGCAATTCTTCAATCAGCTCATCTTCCAAAACTTTCATTTTATCCAGCAATACTTCAAGTTGAGTAGACATAACCAATTCCTTTGTAAGAAGATGAGCGGCGGTAAATGAAATAACAAATACAGACAATCCGCGTTAGCATTTAACCATATTCCAGATAATACAAATGATTTATTTTTATTCTCCATGAGTATCTTGTAACAGATTACCAATAAATTTATACGTTTAAATAAATTACTAGGTATTTGCACTAATATTTTTTCTCATTTTTCTATTTAAAATAACAACGTGGGTGTAATGCTCCATGCACGACTCGAAGGATAATACTTAACCATAATGAGGTGAAAAATGGCTGCAACCGTTAAAAAAGCGAAAGAAAAAATTTCAAACCCTGACGAAGACTGCTCAACGATATGTCTTCCGGATCGTGACGCCAAGATTGCCGAATTAGCCTATTACAAGGCTGAAAACAGAGGTTTTGCACCAGGTTACGAACTTGAAGACTGGCTTGAGGCAGAACAGGAATTTTTGCTGTAACAATGCGGCCCAACATCAGTCGCAATACCTTGTCAGCGGGTACTTTTAATTAACTTACTGGAGAAATTTATGTCAAGCAAAGAAGTAGATACAACAAAAAAAAGTTCTGAGCTAATACCCAAAACATCGCTCGGCGGATTGATGTCATTTGATGAGTTTGATAACTTTTTTGATGATTTCCTCTCACGCAGATGGCCCCGCTTGCTGGACTGGAATATGCCTGCCCTTAACCTACCAGAACTCAACTTTCCAAAAGTGGATATTCTCGATCATGACAATGACATAGAAGTTCAGGCGGCATTGCCGGGTGTTAAAAAAGAAGACCTGGATGTATCAATTAACAACCAGACCATTACCATACGCACTTCTACCAAAGAAGAAAAAAAAGAAGAGGAAAAAGGCAAATATTTTCGCCGTGAAATAACGCGCGGCGAATTTCAACGCACACTGTCCTTGCCCGACAATGTCGATGGTGACAAGGCAAAAGCTTCGTTCAAAGATGGCATATTGAAAGTGACCATTCCCAAAACAGAAAAAAGCAAGCGTAAAAGCGTCGAAATCAAATAGTCCGCATTTTACTAGTAAGTTGTTTTCATTAGGTAATTAATCAGGGACGTTTATTGCCCATAATATAGCAGGCATAACGATGATGCGAATTTTACTTTTTCTGGCAACCAATGTCGCAATAATGGTTGTGATCAGTATTGTCTTTAACCTTTTGGGCTTAACCGGCACTTTAGACGCGCAAGGCATAAATCTCGACCTTAATGCGCTGCTGGTCATGTCGGCGATCATCGGCATGACCGGCTCAGTCATTTCCCTGGCCATATCGAAGTGGACTGCAAAACAGGCGATGGGCGTTCAGGTTATCGAACAACCACAAAACCAGACCGAACAATGGCTGCTTACTATTGTGGCTAAACAAGCCCAACAGGCAGGCATCGGTATGCCGGAAGTGGGTATTTTTCAGGCACCAGAAGCCAATGCCTTTGCTACCGGAATGAACAGGGACAGTGCGTTGATAGCGGTCAGCACCGGCTTGCTGCAACGCATGAATAACGATGAAATTGAGGCAGTGATCGGCCATGAAATGACCCATGTTGCGAATGGGGATATGGTTACGATGGCCTTGATGCAGGGCGTGGTAAACACCTTCGTTTACTTTTTTGCCAGCATCATCGGTCATGTGGTTGACCGCGTTATTCTTCAAAACGAACGGGGCCATGGCATGGGATATTTTCTCGCCCAGATGGTTGCGCAAATCGCCTTAGGGTTTCTGGCCTCCATGCTGGTCATGTGGTTCTCCCGTTACCGGGAATTCAAGGCTGATGCAGGTGGTGCCAATCTGGCCGGACGCGGGAAAATGATTAGCGCTCTTCGTGCCTTGCAACGTGAATATGAGCCGCAAGACCTGCCCGGACAACTGGCGGCTTTTGGCATTAACGGCAGTAGCGCACAAAAATTGTTTATGAGTCATCCACCATTGGAAGAGCGTATTGAAGCATTACAAAATATGCGTTGAGATGAGCAAGATGATTCTGGACAATGCTAAATCATGCAGTAAGGTCTATTAATCGGCATCAATGGATTTCAGAAGCTGCTTATTAGTTACCGATGTTACGCAAGCCACATAAAAACACCACAGAATTTCGCAAACGTGACCGCAACGCAGTATAAAGTGTAAGAAGCGCATCTACGGCCCTATCCACAAAAACACCCGCTAAGCCATATAACTTGCGGGGTAGCTGTGTGGTTTTACATGACTCTAGCAATATCAACTCCTGTATAGACTTAAAAATGAAAAATGGGGGTCATTGAAATGCGATTTTTATTTTTAACAAAACTTGATTCGTCTTATTTATCTTTTGCTATTTTTATACCATCTTAATCTGTCACTATCCGACAGCTATTATCAAAAAGTATTTATGCTACTCCTATCACACTTTGAAAACGTACATCTTTGAAACAACGAAATGCATTGTAAATCAA
>CAZAUB010000375.1:0-3038 GCA_964488195.1 uncultured Methylobacter sp.
AAAATGTGGGCGCGAAGTTATTAGCCTACACGCCATTCGCCCTTAGCCCTTAGCCCTTAGCCTTGCACCTTAATAAACCATGCCCATACCTACACTCAAAGCCAACGCGGTAAGGCCATGGATGCGTTAAATTCTTTGTCACAACAACGCCTTGATCTCCGGCACACAAGAGCCGCAGTTGGTTCCGGCTTTAAGGCAACGGCCGACGTCCTGATGGGTTTTAAGGCCTTGTTCCCTGATCGCGGCTAGTATGGTTTTTTCCCCGACATTAAAGCAGGCGCAAACGATAGTGCCGACATCGGCGACACCCAAGGGCGGCCTGCCGGTCAATAACGCCATGCGTTCGGCTTTTTCCAATGCGGTTTTTGCAAACAGGCCGGTCAGCCAGTTGCGCTCCGGCAGCATAGACTCGGCGGCGATAAACACCACGCTTTCCAGCTGATTATTCACAAACCGTGCGGCTCGGTAATTGCCGTGAGCGGGATCTTGATATTCCTGCCACTGGGCAGTTCCGCCATCGCTGTCGCAGAGGTTCTGTTGCACCCATGCCTGCCAGTTTTCAGGCAACGTAATCCCGGCCAATTCATAGCGGTAAACCTGTTCGCCTTTTATTTTTACCCAATACTCCGGTGCGCTGATAGTTAACTCGCGGCGGGACAGGATAAAACCTTGCCATGCGGGTTGATACGCTTTGATACGCACCGGTGTGTGCTTGCTTTCCGGTTGCTTGGAAAGCGGGTCGACTATCGAGTTGACTAATGCGCCCATCCGTCCGCGGCTGGCGTATTGTTCGGTCCAGTGCATGGGAACAAAGATACTGCCCGGAAGTTGGCTGTCGGTAATCTGTACCCGCGCAATCATTGATCCCCAACGGCTTTCAATAATTGCCAGAGTATTTGTCACCAAACCGTAACGTTCAGCATCCACAGCATGCACTTCGACAAAGGGTTCAGGTTTATGCTGATTTAATTTTGCGGCGATGGCGGTGCGGGTCATGGTATGCCACTGGTCGCGCAAACGGCCGGTATTTAAAATCAGCGGGTAATCCTGATCCGGCAGATTGACCGGTGGGCGCGGCGTAATCGCAATAAATTGGGCTTTGCCCGATTCGGTAAAAAACTGCCCGTCGTCGAACAGCCTGGCCCTGCCTTGCGGATAGGCTTGGTTAACCGGCCATTGGGTCGGCTGTAAGCCCTCGTAATCCTGCGGGGTAATATCTGCAAACGCCGATATATCGAAATCACGCAGGCCGTTATTTTCAAAGCCGGAAAGCTGGGCGTGTTCGCGAAAAATATCAACAGGACTTTGATAATGGAACGCCTGTTCAAAACCCATGCGCCGCGCTACTTGAGTGATAATCCACCAATCCGGTTTGGCGCTGCCCGCCGCTTTAAATAATGCCCGTTGCCGTGAGATTCGCCGCTCGGAATTGGTGACCGTGCCGTCTTTTTCGCTCCAGCCTTGCGCGGGTAACAGCACATGCGCCAGGGCGGTGGTATCGGTGTCTGCGATGCAATCGGACACCACCACAAACTCGCAGCCCTGCAAGGCGAGTTTGACTTTGTCGGCATCGGGCAAACTGACCACCGGGTTGGTACACATAATCCACACAGCCTTTACTTTGCCGTCGTAGATGGCATCGAATAATTCCACGGCGGGATAACCCGGCTTTTTGGCAATGTTTTGGGTATTCCAAAACCGTGCGACCCGTTCTATATCGTCGGTGCTGGAAAAATCCATGTGCGCGGCCAGCTGATGCGATAAGCCGCCGACTTCACGTCCGCCCATGGCATTAGCTTGTCCGGTCAGCGAAAAAGGCCCCATCCCCGGCTTGCCAATTCTGCCGGTAGCCAGATGGCAGTTGATAATCGCATTGACCTTGTCGGTGCCGGAGGACGATTGATTGATGCCCTGGCTATACAAGCTGATGACTTTTTCGTGACTGGCGAACCACTGATAAAAACGGTGCAGGTCGTCTTTATTGAGTCGGCAAAGAGCTGCAACCTGTTCAATATTGGTATTGGCAGCCTCCAGGGTTTGGGCAAAGCCTTCGGTATGGGCTTCGATATAAGCCGAATCCAGTGCGTTTTGTTCGTTCAAAAAATGCAGCAGGCCGTTAAACAAGGCGGCGTCACTGCCGCTGGCCAGCGGCAAATGCAAATCGGCTATGTCGCAACTGGCGGTACGGCGCGGGTCGATTACCACGATTTTTAACGCCGAGTTGGTTTCCTTGGCCGCGCGTATCCGCTGAAAACTGACCGGATGACACCAGGCGGTATTCGAACCGATCAGCACGACCATTTCGGCGTGTTCTAAATCCTCATAACAGCCCGGCACGGTATCCGAACCGAAGGCGCGTTTATGTCCGGCGACTGAAGACGACATGCACAAGCGGCTGTTGGTATCCATATTGCCGCTGCCGATAAAGCCTTTCATCAGCTTGTTGGCGACATAATAATCTTCGGTCAGCAATTGCCCCGAGCCGTAAATAGCGACCGCGTCCGCACCGTATTTTTCGATAGTGCTGATGAAGGAGTCGGCGACCAGATCCAGCGCTTCCGTCCAGCTGGTTTCGCGCCCGTAAACTTTCGGCTGGAGCAGTCGGCCTTTAAGTTCAACGGTTTCGCCGAGTGCTGAGCCTTTGGAACAAAGCCGCCCGAAATTAGCCGGATGCGTCGTGTCGCCGCTGATTTTAAGGCGATGATGTGTTGCATCGACCTTCGCGCTGATGCCGCAGCCTACGCCGCAGTAAGGACAAGTGGTTTGTATGATTTTAGTCATTAGAAATCTCGTAACTACTCAGCGCCATTAAATACATAACTACTCAGCGCCATTAAATACAATGGAACGCAGATGGATATGATCGACACAGATATTCCAGAAAAATTTTACACATCATAATTATCAGTCCTGTAGAGTGCGCTGTGCGTGCCTTTATTCAAATTTCATGGTGTTTGAAAAGGTATGCACAGCGTACCGGGCCAGTTGTTTTCAATATCACTAGCAAACGGTATGCCGACTTTAACCTTGTAGGCCGA
>CAZAUB010000376.1:0-1696 GCA_964488195.1 uncultured Methylobacter sp.
ACCTGTTGCATGGCAAATTGAAGTCTTTGTCCGGTTGCCACCTCTTCGCGCATTTTCAAAACGGCTTCGGAGTAGATAATATTGCCGCAGGCACCGGCAACGGACTCCAGTGCCTCTACCAAGGGTACGCCTGCTGCTGACATGGTTGCCAAGGTTCGGGAAAAACGCGCAACGGCAGACTTGTTTAAGATGATGCCGACTATCGGTAATTTCAGCATGGCTTTATCTAGGAAGTGATTGAACGCCCTGGATCGTTTTTTAAAATAACCAAACACGTAAACGGTGCCGACAACAACACCGACAACAATATACCAGTATGCCTGCATCCATTCAGACATGTGGACAACCATTTGGGTGAAGGCGGGCAAATCTGCGCCAAAACTTTTGAACATGTCGGAAAATACCGGCACCACAAAAATCAGCAGGATAGTGGTGACGATAAAGGCCACGACTATGACAGCGATCGGATAGGTCAGCGCCTTTTTGATCTTTTTCTTCATCGACTCGGTTTTTTCTTTGTAGGTGGCGATTTTATCCAGCAGAGTTTCTAAGACCCCTGCCTGTTCGCCGGCTTCAACCAAGTTACAAAATAATTCATCAAAATACAGGGATTTTTTGTTAAGCGCTTGGGCTAAGGTGTCACCGCCTTCAATATCGGCTTTGATGCTCATTAGCAAAACTTCCATGCTTGCATTATCGTGGCCTTTGCCGACAATATCGAACGACTGAACCAGAGGCACCCCCGCTTTAAGCATGGTGGCTAATTGTCTGGCAAAAATGGCTATATCGCCCGGCGTTATTTTCTGGACTTTTGCGGCGAATAGCGGCTTGGGTTTTTTCTTGAATTTAATAACGCGATATCCCTGCCGCCGCAGTTCAGCTTTTGCAATGGCTTCGCTTTTTGCCGAGATTATTCCTCCGGCTTTTTGCTTGTTTTTGTTAGTTCCCGCCCAGACGAAATCTATTTGTTCAGTTTGGTCTGCCATGTTTATTCCTTGGTGATTCGGTCAATTTCTTCCAGGCTGGTCATGCCCATGCGCACTTTGTTTAACCCAGATCTGCGTAAATCATTGAAACCTTCAGCCAGGGCGCACTCCGCCAGTTGATCGGTATTACCCCCGTTTAGTATCAGTGTACGCATTTTTTCAGTCAGCGTCAGAACTTGATAAACACCGACCCTGCCTTTATAGCCATTGGTACAATGATCGCAGCCCACCGCACTGAATATTTTAAGATCGCGCAACTCATCTTGTTTGAAGCCGGCCTCGATAAGGACTTTATCGGGAAGGTTGGCCGGGACTTTACAGTGTTCACATAGCCGTCTGCCCAAACGTTGCGCCATAATTAAATTAACCGCAGAAATAATATTGAAGGCAGGTATGCCCATTTGCAGGAGTCGATTTAAGGTTTGCGGCGCGTCATTAGTATGCAAGGTTGATAACACCAAATGGCCCGTTTGCGCTGCTTTAACGGCGATTTCGGCGGTTTCCAAATCACGAATCTCACCGACCATGATGATGTCAGGATCCTGCCGTAAAAAGGCGCGTAAGGCACTGGCAAAAGTCAGGCCTGCTTTAGGGTTCATATTAACCTGATTGATGCCTTCCACGGTAATTTCAACCGGGTCTTCGGCAGTGGAGATATTGCGCTCGATGGTATTGAGAATATTTAAACCGGTATACAGCGTAACCGTTTT
>CAZAUB010000376.1:1796-3031 GCA_964488195.1 uncultured Methylobacter sp.
ATTTTGTTGACGTAACGCACTATGGGCGCATCATCAATATCTGAGTTAACGTCGGCTTTAGTGGTATCTTCATCGCCCCCGGTGATGTCCAGATTTTCCAGATCCTCATCAAGCATATCGGTCATTGAGGTATCAGCGGCCTCTAAGGAGGCTTCGATAGCTTTGGTAAGCTTGTCTTCCTCAACCATAATGGCTTCGGGATTAAGACGACTGTGAAATTTTATGTCATCCAGAGCGTGAAAGTTGGTTGGGTCAGATATGGCAACAAACAGTATTTTGCCCCTGTTGAAAAGGGGCAGCGCATGGCATTTGCGGATTAACTTTTCACCTACCAGATTTACAGGGAGTTTACGGTAGTCGATTGCATCCAGGTCAAAAAAAGGCACACCAAATTCTTGTGAGGCTTGGGATGCTAACACTTTGCTGTCAATGAGCTTATTGGTAACGAGATAGCGCATTAACGGGACTTGTTTTTTTTGCGCTTCCTGCCTATGAGTTTGCGCATCGCTTTCAGTTAGCAAGCCTTTTTCAATCAAGCAGCGTATAAGGCCGCTAAATTGTAAGTCTGTTGATGCAGTAGTCATATGATGATTGCTTTGTCAGTTGTTTGGACAAATATAGATGAAAAAGGGGCAAGGTACAAGGAAGGCTAAAGGCTAAAGGCTAAAGGGGACGCTTACCTTTGCCTTTAGCCTTTAGCCTTTTGTCTGCCTTTCTTACAACGCCCGAATTTTACGTTGCTGCTCCTCAAGATTGTTCAGCATTGAGCGTAAATCAGTCAGCTTGGCTTTTTCTTTATCAATAACTTCCGGCGGCGCTTTATCGACAAACGCCGGGTTATTTAACTTGCCTTCGACTCTGGGCAGGTCATTATTGATTTTTTGTATTTCCTTTTCCAGTCGTGTCAGTTCTGCTTCCTTGTCGATTAAGCCTGCCATCGGGATCAGGATTTTCATCTCGCCGACTAAGGCCATCGCCGATTCCGGCGTGGTTTCATCATTGCTTAACCAAGTTATCGATTCCAGCCTGCCCAGCTTTTGTAAATAAATCCGGTTGTCGGTCAAACTCTGTTGATCGGCATCCGAGCCGTTTTGCAGCAATACCGGTAGCGGTTTGCCAGGGGCGATATTCATTTCACCGCGAATGCGGCGCACACCCAGAATAAAATTCATCACCCAGTTGGTTTCGGTGATCGCGTTGCTGTCGATTTGCGTTTCATCGGCAACCGGGTAAGC
>CAZAUB010000377.1:0-3012 GCA_964488195.1 uncultured Methylobacter sp.
TATCGTCAGTCTGGTTTTTGCTACGTCATTTGGTTCGGGGTGGTTTAGTTTTTAATATCCAAGTTGGGAGGTTGATATGTTTAAACGGCTGGTTGTTTTGTTGATGATGCCGATTTTGTCCGGCTGCGGTTATAACACGTTACAGTCCGGTGACGAGGGCATTAAAGCGGCATGGGCAGAGGTGTTAAACCAGTACCAACGCCGCGCCGATCTGGTGCCTAATCTGGTGAATGTGGTGAAAGGCTATGCGGCTCACGAAAAGGAGGTGCTGACCGAAGTGACCGAGGCCCGCGCCAAAGTGGGTTCGTTGCAGGCCACGCCGGAATTGGTCAATGATGAGCAGGCGTTCCAGAAGTTTATTGTCGCCCAAGGACAAATGACCAGCGCGATTTCACGGCTGCTGGCGGTGGCGGAAAATTATCCGCAACTGAAAGCCGATGGTTTGTTCCGTGATTTACAGGCGCAGCTGGAAGGCACGGAAAACCGCATCACCGTGGCGCGTAACCGCTATATTGCTGCGGTCAAGGAATACAATATTACAGTGCGTTCTTTCCCTTCCAACTTGACCGCGATGATGTTCGGCTACCAGACCAAGCCAAGCTTTACGGTAGAAAATGAACAAGCCATTGCTCAGCCGCCTAAAGTCGATTTTGGCGCGCCCGCAAAGGTTGGCGGCCAGTAATATGCAGTCTGCGATAAATTTCCGAGCCCGTTACGGGCTTGGGTTTTTCCTGCTGTTATTTTGCATTTCGGTTTGGGCAGTTGTTGGCGTTCCTGAGCTGTCACGTCGCGTCACTGATCTTACAGGCACACTCAGCGTCGAACAAATCACCGCGTTGGAAAACAAGTTGGCTGCATTCGAAGCCCAAAAAGGCAGCCAGATTGCGGTATTAATCGTCCCGACCACTGAGCCCAAAGATATAGCCGAGTTTGGGATAGAGGTCGCCGATTTATGGCAGATCGGACGCAAAGGTATTGATGATGGCGTGATCTTGATCGTAGCTAAAGATGACCGAGAGCTGCGCCTGGAAGTCGGCTATGGCCTGGAAGGCGTTATTCCCGACGCCGTTGCCAAGCGGGTGATTTCCGAGACCATTACGCCGTATTTTAAGGCGGGTGACTACGCAGGCGGCATTGATGCAGGGGTTGTACAGCTCATGAAACTGGTCGAAGGCGAGGCGTTGCCCGCACCGCCTGAAAGTATGGGAGAAGGGCAGGGTGATGGGGCTTTTATGTTCATTTTGTTCGGCGGCTTGATCGCAGGTTTTGTGCTGTCTGCGATAATGGGGCGCGTTATGGGTGGGATGGTGGCCGGGCTGGGTAGCGGCGTGGTGGCCGCGCTGGTTTTGGGATTAACTTTCTCGCTGGCGTTGTTTATCGGGTTAATGGTTTTCTTTTTTGTTGGGGTTCGTTCAGCGGGCGGGCGAGGCTGGTCTAACGGCGGTGGTTTTGGCGGGAGTAGTGGCGGCGGCAGTTCATGGAGCGGTGGCGGTGGCGGCTTTGGCGGAGGAGGCGCATCAGGATCATGGTAAATATTAAACGCTGGTTTTGTCATGCCTTTATGCCGCCCTGGCGATGGCGCTTGTTGTTTCCCAGGACGGTACTTGGTGGCATTGAAAAAGCGGTAAAACACTCCGAGCATCAGCACAGCGGCGAACTTCGGTTTGCCGTTGAAAATACGCTGGCACTGGGTAAAGTGTGGCATGGCATGTCGGCTCGTCAGCGTGCGATAGAGGTGTTTTCAGATTTGCGGGTCTGGGATACCGAAGAAAACAGCGGCGTCTTGATTTATCTGTTGTTGGCGGATCGGGAGGTTCATATAGTCGCAGACCGGGGTATCACCAAGCGCGTGGCGCAAGCCGAGTGGGATGCTATAGCAGAGGCTATGCAGAAAGAATTCCGGCGGGGTGATTTCCTGCGCGGTTCGCTGCATGGGATTGAGCGTATTACAATGTTGCTGGCAGCCCATTTCCCGGCCGGTGCAGTTAATCGTAATGAACTTTCCAATAAGCTGGTCATCGTTGACCGCTGAATAAAGGCAGGTCACACGGATTTGACGAATTTGTTGTTTCCATATACCATTGCGCGGTTATGTTAGCTCGATTACCCGAATTTATAGACCCCTTGCATCTTGCTGATAAGCGTGGTGAATTAAAAGGTCAAATACCTGTAAGTAGCTTGGATCGTTTGGCAGATGTGCTGTTCAGCGATACAGGAGCTGTAGCTGTGAACCTTTTTTTTGGCCGGGAAGGAAGATTAGCCAAAGTTGAGGGACAAATAGAGGCGGTTCTGGAACTTGAATGCCAAAATTGCCTACAGGCAGTGCAATGGCCTGTCAAAAGTAGCATCAAGCTAGGTATTGTTACTTCAATAGATCAAGCAGACAGATTGCCCGAGGACTATGAGCCGTTGTTAGTCGATGAGGGGAAAACCCTTTTAAAGAATATTATTGAAGACGAATTGTTACTGATATTGCCTACATTCCCCAAGCATCAGCATCTGTGTCTCGGTCAGAAGCCTAGCAATAAACAGGCGGAATTTTTATTAGACGAACAGCCGTCACCCACTGAAAACCCTTTTTCCATCTTAGCCAAATTTAAAAACACTGGAGATTTATAATGGCCGTACAAAAAAGTAAAGTAACGCGTTCAAGACGCGGTCAACGTCGCTCACACGACGCGTTAACAGGCAGAACCTTGTCTCAGGATCCAATGACAGGTGAAACCCATATTCGTCATCATATGACTCCAGATGGCTTTTTTAAAGGTCGTCAAATCGTAAGCAATGGCAACGAAGATTAATCAATCTTCCCACCTTGCAGCATGATGATATGCCGAAGTTGATCAGATCAGGTCAGGTTCGGCTTTTTTATAATAACTCTGGAGTCATCCGTAAGCGTGAGCCTAACAATTTCGATTGATGCAATGGGCGGGGATTACGGTCCTGAAGTCACCATTCCGGCATCATTGGATTGTTTAAAGAACAATCCAGACTTAAAACTGATTTTAGTGG
>CAZAUB010000378.1:0-3002 GCA_964488195.1 uncultured Methylobacter sp.
ATCTTAAGACCCTTTTACCAGCTATGAGTTTTGACGAAAGTTTGGATAGCTGACAGCATACCCTTTCTTATGTCATCACTAAAATCGCCGGTTGCATTAATGTTGCTCATTAATTCAGAATGTTCTGAGGTCATGTACGACTGTAAGGCAGCCTCAAAAGCAAGCACTTTGTTAACTTCCAGGCTATCAAGGAAACCTTCATTGGCAGCAAACAAGGAAACCGCCATTTGCGCGACCGACATCGGCGAATATTGATTCTGTTTCATCAGTTCAGTCACACGTTGACCGCGTTCAATCTGCTTGCGGGTGTTTTCATCCAAGTCGGATGCAAACTGGGCGAAAGCCGCCAATTCACGGTATTGCGCCAAATCAAGGCGCGTACCTCCGCCCAATTTCTTGATGATCTTGGTTTGAGCGGCCCCACCTACACGCGACACCGATAAACCCGCATTCACCGCCGGGCGTATGCCGGAGTTAAATAAATTAGTTTCCAGGAAAATCTGACCGTCAGTAATAGAAATTACATTAGTCGGTACGAAAGCTGACACATCACCACTTTGGGTTTCAATAATAGGCAACGCGGTTAACGACCCGGTTTTACCTTTTACCTTACCACCGGTTAATTTCTCAACTTCAGCCGCATTAATGCGCGATGCTCTTTCCAGCAAACGGGAGTGCAAATAGAACACGTCCCCTGGGTACGCTTCACGACCTGGCGGACGACGTAACAACAAGGAAATCTGACGATAAGCCCAAGCCTGCTTGGTCAAATCATCATAAATGATCAATGCATCTTCGCCGCGATCCCTGAAAAACTCGCCCATCGAACAACCGGTATAAGGAGCGATAAATTGCAGCGCTGCTGATTCTGAGGCCGATGCTGCAACCACAATAGTGTGAGCCATTGCGCCATGCTCTTCGAGTTTCCGAACCACGTTGGCAATCGAAGCGCGTTTTTGGCCGATAGCCACATAGATACATTTAATGCCTGTACCTTTTTGATTGATAATCGCATCAATCGCGATAGCCGTTTTACCGGTTTGTCTATCACCGATGATCAACTCCCGTTGGCCGCGACCGACCGGAATCATCGCGTCGATAGATTTCAAACCCAGCTGCACGGGTTGATCAACCGATTGACGGGCAATTACGCCGGGGGCAATTTTTTCAATCGGTGATTTTTCGGTGGTTTCAATAGCGCCCTTGCCGTCGATAGGATTGCCCAGCGCGTCAACGACACGGCCCAGCAATGCTTCGCCAACAGGGACTTCAAGGATTTTTCCGGTACATTTTACGGTGTCGCCTTCGGAGATATGCTGGTATGAGCCTAATACCACCACACCCACGGAATCTCTTTCAAGGTTAAGCGCCATGCCGAAGGTGTTGCCGGGAAATTCCAGCATCTCGCCTTGCATCGCTTCCGAAAGACCGTGTACCCGGACAATACCGTCAGTCACACTGACGACGGTACCTTCTGTATGAGACTCGGCGCTCAGGTCGAAGTTTTCGATCTTCTTTTTAATCAGATCGCTTATTTCAGATGGGTTTAATTGCATATTCTGTTTCTCGCTCTGGTTTAGAGTCGTTTTGCTAGTTGTTGAAGCTGGCCTTTAATGGAACCGTCAATCACTCTGTCGCCTGCACGTACCAGTACGCCGCCAATTAATGATTTATCCACGGTCACATTCATATGGACTTTTTTGCTTAGCGTTTTTTCCAGCGTTGAAGTGAAACTTTGCTTTTCTTCTTGGGAGAAGGCATAAGCCGTAGCGACTTCAACATCGACATAACCTTCACTTTCCGCCTTCAAGGCTTCAAATAGCACCGCAATAGTCGGCACCAAGGTTAGCCGGTTGTTTTGAACCAGTAATTTCAGAAAATTTGCACCTTCTTCATCTACCTGCCCCTGGCAAATATCGAGCATCAGCGCCGACAACCTCTGTTTACTGACTTTGGGGTTGCCTACTACCGCAGAAATTTCTTTATCATTCAGGACAGCCGACATAAACGCCAAACTTTTCGACCACTTTTCAGTCGTACCGGTCTCAAAGGATCGCTTGAACACCGCTGCTGCATAAGGCCTTGCCAATGTTGCCAGTTCGCTCATTATGCTTAACCCAATTGATTAGAGATTTTGCTCAGGATGTCCTGATGCTTGGTTTTATCAATCTCTGCACTCAGAATTTGTTCCGCTGCCCGCAAAGCCAAGGCCGACACTTCCTTACGCAAACCTTCTTTAGCATGCTGTTTTTCTTGCTCAATCTGCGCCTTTGCCACAAGAATCAAACGCTCGCCTTCTTTTTTGGCGGTGTCTTTTGATGCTTCAACAATTTCGTTGGCACGTTTTTGAGCCAGATTAACAATCTCTGAAGATTGTACTTTGGCTTCTTTTAAAACGCCCTTGGCCTTTTTCTCTGCCAAGTGCATTTCTTCGTGACCTTTTTCAGCCGCAGCCAAACCGTCAGCAATTTTCTTTTTACGTTCTTCTAAAGAGTCAAATAAAGGCGGCCAGATGTACTTCATGGTAAACCATACCAGAAGTGCAAAGGTAATCATTTGCCCAATCAGAGTAGCATTGATACTCACGATGCGTTCCTCTTGTTGCTATTGAAGTTAAACAGCCTATTAACCCGCTGCCGCAGCTTGTACAGCAGACAGGAATGGGTTAGCAAAAGTAAAGAACAGCGCCAAACCAACACCGATCATGGTTACCGCGTCTAACAGACCCGCAACAACAAACATTTTTACTTGCAGCATAGGCACCATTTCAGGTTGACGAGCCGCGCCTTCCAGGAATTTTCCACCCAACAGACCGAAGCCTATCGCTGTACCTAAAGCGCCCATACCCAGAACCAGACCTACTGCGATAGCAGTCATGCCTTGTACATCAGCAATTAATTTTGCAATTTCCATGAAACCTCCAAACGGTTAGTGTGTTATAAAAAAGTATTAATGGTCTTCGTGCGCCATACCCAGATACACAATGGTTAACACCATGAATA
>CAZAUB010000379.1:0-2994 GCA_964488195.1 uncultured Methylobacter sp.
AGGCGCTCGCAATAGGCGATTAAAGCCTTAGCACCCTCTGCGCCCGGCGTACCGGAGGGCAGCCTTAAATCGATGATTTTTTTATCGGCAAAAATAGATAAAGAACCTGCCGCCTGGGTTAATTCATTCCATGAAAATCCGGCGTCCGCAACAAGCACCTCACGCAGATCATAACCTGCTTTTCGTGCCGCAGCCCTGACCGCATCCGCCATCTCGCCCAGCTGCAACGGCTCGTCGCCGCTAATAAAATAAACCGGCGCCAAACCCTTTTGCAACGCCGCAGCTATCTGTTCAGGCTTGACTCGCATATTATCCTAGAAACCTCAGTTGACCGCTCAACTTGATATTTAACGATATGATTCCAATAAACCTTTTCATAATTTACCGATTCACCAGCTTGGTGATCCCGTCCAACTGAGGTTTCTAGCATTATCTCGCACCTGCCTCTAATACGACTCTGGCACGGTTAACGATGGTATGCACTGCCTGTAGATACATTTCGTTACGTATCACGTTTTCTTCATTCTCTTTGGCAATCACAAATTGCTGATCATTGTAATACTCACGCCTGATGTCAACAGTCTGCCGTTCCATCAATAGGGCATCTTTGGCATTGGCAAATTCATAGTCCAGGCGATATTCAAGTTCAAACTCGTTAGACTTGCCTCTGGAACTAAGCGACACCACACGCCGGTTAAATTCTTCATTAGCTATCTTGATAACAATGCCCGCCCCTTTACGAGAATCGGCAAGCTTAGCGGAAGATGTCTTCATGACCTGTTTGAATTGTTCGAGTAACGGCCCGGAACTACCCTCTATATAGACACTTTTCATGTTTTCCGGCAATTGAAAAGCGCCCCGCAAATGATAGCCGCAAGCGCTCAATAATAAAGCCATGCCCAAGATGATTGCTTTTTTTGTTAACACAAGTTCCCCCTTAATGAATAGGACACGGATGATACTGACAAGGCTAAAGGCTAAAGGCTAAAGGCTAAAGGCTAAAGGCTAAAGGCTAAAGGCTAAAAATTGAAATATCCCTTAAAGTTAAATGCAAGCTATTTTTGCCTTTCGCCCTTTGCCCTTCGTCGCTCACCTAAACAACAATATTGACCAATTTTTTAGGCACCACTATCACCTTTCTGACCGGCTTGCCTTCAATAAAACGCTTAACATGTTCATCGCTCAGCGCCATTGCCTCTATTTCATCTTTAGACGCCGTGACCTCCACCTTCATCTTGCTGCGCAACTTACCGTTAACCTGTAGCACCAGCTCCAAGGTATCTTGCTCCAAAGCCGTTGCATCAACCTTAGGCCATGATGCGCTGACCACCGCTTGCTGGTGTCCCAAATCCAGCCACAGTTGATGACAGATATGCGGCACTATCGGCGATAACATCAACACTATGGCTTCCAACGCTTCCTGCCGAACCGCCTTAGCATTGTCGGAATCATCAACAAACTTGGACAAAGTGTTGATCAGCTCCATATTCGCGGCAATGACGGTATTAAAGGTATAGCGCCTGCCAAAATCATCGGTTGCTTTCTGGATAGTCAAATGCAACTGGCGACGTACCGCCTGTTGCTCGCCGGTTAATGCCTGTTTATCAAGTGGCGCTGTAGAACCTCCGGCATCACAATGCAGATAAGCCTGTTTCCAGAGCCGTTTCAGGAATCTGAACGCGCCATCGACGCCACTGTCGGACCATTCCAGCGATTGCTCGGGAGGCGCTGCAAACATGATGAACAGACGCACGGTATCGGCACCGTATTGATCGATCAGGCCTTGCGGATCGACGGTATTGCCTTTGGATTTGGACATTTTGCTGCCGTCTTTTAGCACCATGCCTTGGGTCAGCAGCTTTTTAAACGGCTCGTCGCAAACCAGCAAGCCTTCATCGCGCATCAACTTGGTGTAAAATCGCGCGTACAACAGATGCAAAATAGCGTGTTCGATGCCGCCGATATAATGATCGACAGGCAACCAGTATTTGGCGCTCTCGTCGAGCATGCTGTCCGGGTTATTGCCTGCAAACCGCGCGAAATACCAGGACGACTCCATAAAGGTATCGAAAGTATCGGTTTCCCGACGCGCAGCTTTGCCGCATGTCGGACAAGTAGTATGGGAGAAGGTCGGATGGGCGACCAGCGGCGATTGCGAGCCGTCGAGCACTACATCTCTAGGCAGTTCCACCGGCAAATCCTGCTCGGGAACCGGAACCGTGCCGCAGTCGTCGCAATAAATAACCGGAATCGGCGCGCCCCAGTAACGCTGACGGGAAACGCCCCAGTCGCGCAGGCGGAAATTGGTTTTCCGTTGGCCTTTATTATCTTCTTCCAGCGCTTCGGAAATGGCTACAAAAGCCTGCTCCGAGCTCAAGCCGTCAAACGCGCCTGAATTTTTTAACACGCCTTTTACAGTGTAAGCCTGCTCCGAACAGTCATCGCCGCCATCTTTGGCAAAAATCACCTGTTTGATCGCGATGCCGTACTTAAGCGCAAACTCGAAATCACGCTGGTCGTGAGCGGGAACGGACATCACCGCGCCGGTGCCGTAACCCATCAACACGAAATTGGCAATCCACACCGGCACCTGTTCGCCGGTGATCGGATGAACCGCTTTGATACCGGAGTCGATGCCGCGTTTTTCCATGGTTTCCATGGCCGCTTCCGAGGTTTCCATCATCTTGCAATCATCGATAAATGCGCTGATCTCGGAATTGGTTTCAGCGGCTTTTAGCGCCAAAGGATGCTCCGCCGCCACGGCAAGATAGGTCACGCCCATCAAGGTGTCGGGGCGAGTGGTGTAGATACTTAAATGCTGATTCAACTCAGGCACCGGAAAATCCATCTCCACACCTTCAGAGCGGCCTATCCAGTTGGCCTGCATGGTTTTGACCTGTTCCGGCCAGCCGTCCAGCGTTTCCAGCGAGGCGAGCAACTCATCCGCATAGGCGGTGATTTTTAAAAACCACTGGGCGATTTCTTTGCGTTCGA
>CAZAUB010000380.1:0-2991 GCA_964488195.1 uncultured Methylobacter sp.
AGGAACTGCTTAAATCCAACTTCGCCGACATCAGCAATTCCGGCGGCAAGGACGCGGGTACGATTACTGCGGCCTGCTTTCTGGCGCGATTTGCCGAAAAATTCCGCTGGGCGCATTTGGACGTTGCCGCCACCGCCTGGCGCACCGGCCCAACCAAAGGTGCAACCGGTCGTCCTGTCTCCTTATTAATCCAGTATCTGATTAGCCGTGCGCAGAACATAAGTGGCTGAAGTCAGCTTTTATATACTGCCGACGGAATCGCTGGAAGACAGGTATCTGTTCGCCTGCAAGCTGATCGAGAAAGCCTATCGTAGCGGCAGTTTTTGTTATGTGCTGACCGATGATGCCGAACAAAGCCGAATCCTAGACGACCTGCTCTGGACTTTCAGGGCGGGCAGTTTTATTCCGCACCAGATATATACCGGTGAGCTGCCCGAGCTTGAAAAAGTCATCTTGATCAGCTCGCTGGCTGCGCCCGAGCAGTGGCAAAAAACCGTATTCAACCTGTCTTCAAATTTTCCTGAACTAGGATCGCAAACCGGGCGCATTCTTGAAATACTGGATAACAGCGAAACAACCAAAGAAGCGGGCAGAAACCGTTATCGGCAATATCAGCAGTCAGGCATGAAGATCACTACGCATAAAGATTGGCAATAAAATTAAAGCACACTACGCATCAACTTCTTACAAAAAAAAACAGAGCATCCCATCCATGGAAAAAACATACGCCCCGCATTCAATCGAACAACGCTGGTATCAAACCTGGGAAGAAAAAGGCTATTTTGCGCCCAAGCCGGAAGGTGAATCCTATTGCATCATGATCCCGCCGCCCAATGTCACCGGCAGCTTGCACATGGGCCATGCGTTCCAGGATACCATCATGGATGCCCTTACCCGCTATCACCGGATGAAAGGCTACAGCACCTTGTGGCAAGCGGGTACCGACCATGCGGGTATTGCCACGCAAATGGTGGTGGAACGATTGTGCAATGCGGAAGGCAAAACCCGCCATGATCTGGGCCGTGAAAAATTCCTGGAAAAAGTCTGGCAATGGAAGGAAGAATCGGGCGGCACGATTACCCGCCAATTGCGGCGCATGGGTTCTTCGCTGGACTGGAACAGGGAGCGGTTCACGATGGACGAGGGCATGTCGGATGCGGTGCAGGAAGTATTTATCCGGCTTTATGAAGAAGGCCTGATTTATCGCGGCAAGCGTCTGGTTAACTGGGATCCGGTTTTGCATACCGCCGTTTCCGATCTGGAAGTGTTGTCGGAAGAAGAAAACGGCTCCATGTGGCATTTGCGTTATCCGCTGTCGAACGGTCAGGGACATTTGATCGTCGCCACGACGCGTCCTGAAACCATGCTCGGCGATGCGGCGGTAGCGATACATCCCAATGACGAGCGCTATAAACACCTGCTGGGCGAGTTCGTGGAACTGCCTCTCACTTCCCGCCGCATTCCGATTATTGCCGATGAGTATGTCGATCCTGAATTCGGTACGGGTTGCGTCAAGATCACCCCGGCCCATGATTTTAACGATTACGACGTTTGGACGCGTCACCGTCATACCTCGGTTATCCAGGATTTACCGCATGGCGGCTTGATTAACATTTTGACTGTCGACGCGAGTATCTGTGCCGATGACTTAGTCCCTACTCAATATCAAGGCCTAGACCGCTTTGAAGCGCGCAAACAAATGGTTGCTGATCTTGATGCACAAGGTTTGCTGGAAAAAATCGTCGACCACAAATTGATGGTGCCACGCGGCGACCGCACCAACAGCGTTATCGAACCATTGTTGACCGACCAATGGTATGTCAAGGTAGCGCCGCTGGCGGAACCTGCGATTGCCGCCGTTGAAAACGGCGACATCAAATTTGTCCCCGACAACTGGAAAAACACTTATTTCGACTGGATGCGTAATATTCAGGATTGGTGTATCTCGCGGCAAATCTGGTGGGGGCACCGCATTCCGGCATGGTATGACGAGCTGGGCAATGTTTACGTCGGCAACTCCGAGCAGGACATTCGCGCCAAACATAACCTGCCCGCCGACTATCCGCTAAAACAGGATGAAGATGTGCTGGATACTTGGTTTTCATCGGCGTTATGGCCGTTTTCCACGCTGGGCTGGCCGGAGCAAACCCCGGAATTGGCCAAGCATTACCCGACCAGCGTACTGGTAACCGGCTTTGACATCATTTTCTTCTGGGTCGCCAGGATGATCATGATGGGACTGAAATTTCAGGGCGAAGTGCCGTTTAAGGAAGTCTACATACACGGCCTGGTGCGCGATGCCGAAGGGCAAAAAATGTCCAAATCCAAAGGCAATGTGCTCGACCCGATCGACATCATCGACGGCATAGAGCTGGAGGCTTTGGTAGCAAAACGTATTTCCGGCATGATGCAGCCGCATTTGGCAAAAAAAATCGAACAGGATACACGCAAGCATTTCCCGGACGGCATTCAGTCTTACGGTACCGACGCGTTGCGTTTTACCTTCGCTTCGTTGGCATCGACGGGGCGGGATATTCGCTTTGATCTTGCCCGCACCGAAGGTTATCGCAATTTCTGTAACAAACTGTGGAACGCGGCACGTTTCGTGTTGATGAACACCGAAGAGCAGGATAACGGTCTAACCGGTGCGCCTTGCCAATACAGCCAAGTGGATCGCTGGATTACCGCCCGATTGCATCAGGTAACGGCTGTGACCAGCAGTGCCATCGACAGCTACCGTTTTGACTTAGCGGCTCAAGCCATTTACGAATTTACCTGGAATGAATACTGCGACTGGTATCTGGAGCTGGCAAAAATATCCCTGCAATCCGATGATGCAGCGCTGCAACGCGGCACCCGTAAAACCCTGTTGACGGTTTTGGAGTCGATTTTACGCTTGGCGCATCCGATCATGCCGTTTATCACCGAAGAAATCTGGCAACGGGTCGCGCCGTTGGCTGGTGTTCATATCGCCAAGGATGGTGTGTATGC
>CAZAUB010000381.1:0-2953 GCA_964488195.1 uncultured Methylobacter sp.
ACGCCAAACTGCACAATACCGATTTAATCATCAGCGTCCCGGTACAGGAACAATCACCGATAAAAAACTTCAATGCGGTGATAACCCTGGGCAAGGAGCAAGGCATGTATCGCAAAACCCATTTACTGCCTTTCGGGGAATACCTGCCGCTGCAACCGCTGTCGGGCTTTGTGCTGGACATGATCCATACCAGGTTGGGGAATTTCACGCCGGGGGCAATCGACCAGCCCTTGTTGAAAGCGGGCGGCTATCCGTTCATAACCTTGATCTGTTATGAAGACGCGTTCGGCGATTTGAGTATTCGAGGCTTGCCGGACGCGGCGTTTCTGGTTAACGTGACCAACGACGGCTGGTTCGGCGATACCATAGAACCGCATCAGCACATGCAAATGGCAAGAATGCGGGCGATGGAAACCGGGCGCTTTTTGCTGCGGTCGACAAACACCGGCATGACGGCTATTGTTTCTCCGACGGGTGAAATTATCAACCAAGCGCCGTTGTTTCAGGAAACGGTGCTGACCGGCATGATAACGCCGATGGGCGGCATGACGCCTTATGCGAGATTTGGCGACAAGCCGGTTATTGGGGGCATGATTGTTTTGTTGTTGGGTATAATGGGATATGGGAGGGTTTTTAAATTCAGAGATTAGCGTAGCCGCTTCACTTAATTGTAAAAATCCAGACTTGGTCAGACATATTTAAAACTCAGTTCCAATAAAATCGAACACTGGCGGCAATCGACCCATTGCAGCCCGTCGAAGCTGTAACAAAATGTAGCTTATTTCTTAGATGCAGCTTTCTTAGGCTTAGGATTAGCTTCAGCTGCATTTACAGAAAATGGCAGTGACTCAGGTACGCGCTCTATAAGAACACCAGTTACAGCAACAACGCCAGCCGGTGACGCATCGGAGCCATCAGGTAACTGCCCAACATTCATTGCAGTAAAGGACAAATTAGCTGCCAATACCCAATTACCTTCATGGATTCCTTGATCTTTCAGCATCATTACTACCAATTCTTTATTTGAATAAATGAACTTTGTTGTTTCAACCATTATTAAGATACCTCATATATGTTTATGTTGTTGCCGGACAAGTTAGAAGCAATTTTCCTGACACATTAGATGGTTGTGACACGATAAACGGAGTCACACTATTTTGTATGAATTGAGCAGCCTTCCAAGTGGTCACTACATTGGTAACAACAGTGGTCATTGCATTAGAAACAACATGTTCAATCAAAGCCACCGCTGCCGAGACAACTCTTGATATGCCATCAGCTTCTCCAACATAGCTTGCAATAGCAGTCACCAAAAATTGATTGACGCTTACATCATCTTGAGCAGCAATTCTTGAAACCTTTGCATGGAGAGATTTTGAGAGTCGTAAAGTAACACGTCCACTGAACTCATCCGATTGCGTAGGATATGGATGCGGAAAGTCTGCCTGTGCTTCATCAGCAATTTTCTTCAGCGTTTGAACTGCATCTAAAACTAAAGCATGCGCCGCTTCAAAGGTTTCCTCAAATGCACTGATGTTAGGAAACTCTGCTACTCGGCCTACATAAAGAATTTCACCATAACATTCTTCCTTGCGGATTGTAATTGTGTAAGATTCAGGATCGAAATTCATTTTAAATGCTCCTTAATAGCATCTTCATACCGTTCTACAAATTTGTATATCTTATTAATGTAGACGCGCTTAACCACTGCCCCCTGATTATGTCCACAGTTGAAATTGGGATATTCAGTCAAATCAATGGCAGGATGCATTGCTATCTTATGTCCAGCGCTTCCACAGTTTACTATTTGAAATCCAAGATCTCTTAATAAGCTAGTAAATTTCTTACATGACGTGTTCGAACTGCCAGTAAGATCTTCAAGTTCTTTAAATAACTTTTTAAATTCTGTCATTATGTGACACCACCTGTAGTGTCTAGTATAGCTTTATTTTATAAGTAGTGTAAATATCTGGACTGTAGATGCTCAATTGCTTCTTGTATGAATGACTCATTTCCAATGTTCAGATTCATCTCTGTTGATGCACTAACATTAAATTGGATCATGATAAGCCAGTTACCTGATTCGCCCCAACTAACAACATAACTTGGAATCGAACATTGCTGTAAGTGACACCTTTTGGCCGACCTGAGGCGCTCAACTCCACCAATTCCAGAACGATTCTCTGAATTAGCATAGACAGCCATAAGTTTCTGTCCAAATACACCCCGCTAGTCCTGTTACGAGCAATCAATGATCACCGCGATTGATATTGTATTGACGCTCAATACCTTCGGTTAAATTATAACCTTCGTAATTGAATAGATCATCGGTAAAAAACAAACGCATATCTATAATCCAAGCAATTTTTTTTGCTGATTGTTTTCTATAACTGAAGTTTCCCAGTTTTTGAGTCCGCAGCCTATAAAGGAAAACGTATTAAATTGGGGTTTGCCATAAACCGAGCAAACCCTACGTTAAATACCAACCCCGCATAGCTGGCGGGATTAGAAGTTTTAAAAACTGGGAAACTTCAGTTCTATAATAATGGTTGAAAGTTTCTGATTATCATCAATAATCTGAACCACAATTGTTTTTGGGTTAGTAGGGTCTTCTTTTAGCGCACCTGACACAATACGCTGAGCAGATTCCATTGTCAGCACTGGATGCGTAATAGGTTGCTCAGCGTTTTTATCATCTTTAAGTGACTGCGCGTTAAAATAACCAATATCATAGACAACCTTAAATAACAGACCAATCATAATCACGACACCATAAATAGAGAGGCCAATTTTTAATCGCCTTCTAATGCGAGGATTTGATAGTTTTTTTATAAAAAAATGAATTTTCATATTTATTTTTATTGCGGTTCCATGGTTTTATTTGTCATTATTTAACATCTAAGGAACGTGCACGAAATAACTTGAGCAACTAGGTAGGTTAAGAAATACGGTA
>CAZAUB010000382.1:0-2941 GCA_964488195.1 uncultured Methylobacter sp.
ATTGTTTATTATTCTGCGCAAAAAATTAAAAGTCCTGGAAATATTTTAACAGCTTTTACCTGTCCGAGCCGATAGGAAGAATGCCCTATTTGCATTGGCAGGCTGAACTCAAAAACGATACCAGTTACTTTTTCGAATCGGATAAATGGAACATGCCGGATCTTTTTTTAGACTATTTTGAGCGACGCTGGATGATAGAAAGAAATAAATTAGGTAAAGCTGATAAAGAGAATTTGCCCTGCAAAGATTTTCTGTATGCATCCGCTTCGTCCAGGAAAAAATGTATCAGTCTCAATTGTGAATTAGATATGTAAAGTAGTCCCTATACCATGTGACCTT
This sequence comes from uncultured Methylobacter sp., assembly GCA_964488195.1. Taxonomy (GTDB): domain Bacteria; phylum Pseudomonadota; class Gammaproteobacteria; order Methylococcales; family Methylomonadaceae; genus Methylobacter_A. Next base: position 340 of record CAZAUB010000382.1, read on the forward strand.
GACTACAAAAACAATAGTATTCATCGAATTAATCACAACTCGCCAATGATATTTCTTAACTAATTCGAAAGGAAAGCAAGCAAGCAAACAATAATTTTATATAGCGGCATGATTTAGAAACCATTTCATGGTATGGTCTGATCGATGATGTTTTTAGGCCGTTTACATCTGGCGTACTTTCTTTTTTTAAAATCGATTGAGAAAAGTTTTTTTTATATTGATCTGGAGAACGACTATGACTGAAATAGACCAACAACAAGATGTTAAAGATGCAGTCCGGGCAGCGGTTAAGTCGGGGACTGATGTTCATCAACAAATCAAGGACATTACCTTAAAAGCGCTGACAGCACGTCAATTGGATATGGAAAATATCAAAAGTGTTACTGAAACGGTCATTAATGGTATTAATGAGGGCATGGCTAGTCAGGGTGAGCATGGCAAAGAGGTCTTTATGCATGCAGCCACAGCATTGGATGATGCTTTGGCGATTGCGGCAGAAGCATCAACATTGGCTATTGAAGAGGCGGCTTCCAAGGTTACTGAGTATTCTCAACATGATCTTAATGATGCAATCAAAGATTTACAAGATAGAGAGGGGGTGTTTCTCGATACCCTGGAGAAAGTCGCCAAAGGCAGTAATCAGGTTGTTGCTGACATTATTCGTGATTTTATTGCCCATACGCGGCAAAGCGGAACGGCAGTTGGCGAACAAACTTTAATTGCTCTGGATGCGCTGAAAGACTTGCCGAAGATAAGTAAGGACATAATTATATCAAGTACGGTTGCTACAACTTCCGCCTTGGCCCAGATAGGCAGTGGTATTTTATTGGGCATCGCTGAAAGCCTGCAGTCGTCCCATTCGAAGAAATAAAGTTCAGCGGCACAACCATGTTGTGGGAAATGTTAAACGCAGCCAGGGATCTGGGCAGGGTTCATGATATTGCATCGGTATTAATCCGCTATGGATTTGGCAGCTTTGTCCGTGTTCTGGGGATGGGCGCTGCATTGGAACGTGCAGGCAGAGTATTGCATTGGCAGCATGTGGAAGACTATGTGCAACTCGACACGCCGCAACGTATACGTCGCGTACTGGAAGATTTGGGGCCTACATTCATCAAGTTGGGACAAATCCTTGCGACACGTGTTGATTTATTCTCGCCTCAATATATTGCCGAGTTTGAAAAACTTCAGGATCAGGCGCCTCCTGTACCCTTTGAAGAGTTGCTACCCCAGCTTGAAGAAGATCTTGGCGGCAGTATTGATGAAATTTTTTTGGAAGTCGAAAGACAACCCCTTGCAGCGGCTTCAATTGCCCAGGTTCATAAAGCCATACTCAAGGACGGAACGCCGGTTATTTTAAAAATTCGCAGACCCGGTCTGCGCAAAATCATTGAAGCCGATTTACGCCTTTTACACCGTCTTATTGATATTGCTGAATCTGAATCACCGGAGATTCGCCGGTTTCATCCGAAAGAAATCCTCCGTCAGTTTAACCAATCATTACGCCGGGAACTCGATTTCGCCGGCGAATGTAGAAATGCAGAACGGGTAGCCGCCAATTTAGCCGATGATCTCAATATCAGGATTCCTAACGTCTATTGGCAATGGACCGGTGAAAGACTCAATGTACAGGAGTATATTCAAGGTATTCAAGGCAGGGATATTGCGGCTGTGGAAAAAGCGGGACTGGATAGAAAACTACTGGCTGATCGTGCCACCAGGGCAGTCATTAAGATGATTATGGAAGACGGCTTTTTTCATGCCGATCCGCATGCCGGAAATGTGTTTTATCTGCAGGATAATAAGCTGGCATTTATCGATTTCGGTATGGTTGGCCGTTTAACTGAAGAACGCAGAGAGCAGGTTGTCAGCTTGTTGTATGGCATGACCAATCACCTCCCAACTAAAGTAGCCGAGATACTTGAAGACTGGTCAGACAATATTTATACCGATGAACAAGCGCTTACCATTGAGATAGAAGCTTTTGTTGATCAATATAGCTCGCTATCGCTAAAAGATTTAAGTCTTACCGTTATGATGAGTGATCTGATGGCATTATTAAGAGATCATAATCTGATATTGCCTGCCGATCTCGCCTTGTTAATCAAAGCTTATATTACCCTGGATGGTCTCGGCAGACATCTTAATCCGGATTTTAATACGCTGGTTTTTGCTGCTCCCTATATCCAGAAAATCATGATGGAGCGCTACAGACCGGAGGCTATCGCCAAACGGGGATGGCGTAACCTGATCAGCGTCGCCGATCTTTTGTCAAGCTTACCAAAAGACCTGCGTAAACTGTTACGCGCATCCAGAAAAGGGGCTTTTCAGGTTGACATTACCGTCAAGCGTCTCGATCACTATGTTAATACTATGGATAATGCCATTAGTCGGTTAACCATAGGTATAGTGACAGCCGCGCTCAGTATTGGTTCTTCCATTATTATGACGGTAAAAGGCGGGCCGGAATTATTCGGCTTACCTGCATTCGGGTTTCTGGGATACTCTTTTGCCACTATAGGGGGGATCTGGTTATTGCTTTCTATTTGGAAAAGTGGGCGAGAACCGTGACAAATACACATAAGGCAGCATCTAATAATCA
>CAZAUB010000383.1:0-2941 GCA_964488195.1 uncultured Methylobacter sp.
TTCAGCGTGTTAGCGCGATTACTTAAACCAATTTTTGACTCATGATGAGTATAACCACTTTTTGAAGTCATTAATAATTTGCTCGTCTGCTGCTGTAAGGTCTATCACTACATTACTCAGTTCTTCATTTGAAACCCCTCGCTGTAAATAAAGCAAGTCGTACGGCGTATCGGCTAATTTGCTTTGCTCTTCTGTGGCTTTCCCTTCACTTTCAAGACTGCATGCTTCCCAGACATCGCTAAGTCTATCGTCATTAGGAGCACACCAAAAATGATAAGCTGGCGTTGAAAATACAGAGTAAAAACAGGCCGGATTATAGTCTCGCTGTCTTTTCCATGTGCTCTCATACCCGTCATAATTAGGGATAAGTGGTGCTGTTTTGATTTTTTCTATCCACGTATTGCAGATTTCTTGAAATGCCTCGGAATCATTGTCTGAACACCACCACATATAACTCCGAATAGTTAATTGCCGTTCCCATTCTCGTAAGCCAAAGGCATCTACCGAATCGTATTTCGACAAGTCAAACCAGCTAGTATCTAATTCATTTGCCAAAACAAACACTCCGTCAAAGTGATAAGCCGTCCTGAAAGGGAAAAACCGGAAACGGGGGGCGAATCCCGCTTGTTGCCCGCTAAGGCTATCCGGTTAAATTTGATTATATCAGAGGTGTAATTTTTTTAACCGCTTACAAAAACGGATTGATAATGCTCATTCGTCCTTCAATAATCTGCCCGTGTTGCATATCCTCTGAATAAAGTATTGTGCAGTCGGCCTGTATTGCAGCGGCAATAATTAAGCTATCGTAATGTGAAAAGCTGTAACGTTCGGCTATGTCTAGCGCTGCGTTAAGCGTGGCTAAGGTAATCGGTTGCAGTGAGCTACATTCTTGGTTAATACGATTGATAACGGCACGGATAGCGGTAATATCGAAGCCTAGCTTGCGCCTCATGATATTAGCGGTTTCGCTTAACACCTGTACTGACATAATCGGCTTATTTGCCAGTAATACTAAGGCTTTATGCTGCTTATGTTCATCTTTGCTCAGGCTGTAAATAACAATATTCGTATCAATAAATTCACCGGGCATTTGCATCTTCCCGGTCAAATTTAAATCCGGTCATGTCTTTTTGATATGGCGTAAAAAACTTTTTTAATTCGCATTGTTTCGCCTGTTCTCTGTGATGCTTTTCAATGAGTCGTTCAATAAATTCAGCACTGGTAATATGCTCCTGTTGCGCCATGTCATTAAGATGGTTAGCGGCTTGGTCACTGATCTGTAGAGTTTGCATGATTGATACTCACTGTTTGTAAGTTTGCTAGCACTGAAAGTTTTAAACAGCTTTCTGTTGAATGTTATTGTACTGCAAATTTACCCGATCTTCTTAAACGCTATCACTTGCGCCCCATTCTTCAAGCCGTCCAGGTAATCCGCCCATTGCTGCATCATCTTGTGTCGCTCCGGTAAATGAGCCGTCCGGTTATAGGCTCTGCCGTTCGGGTCTTTAACAGCGTGGGCAAGTTGATGTTCGATAAAGTCAGGGCGAAAGCCAAGCACTTCATCCAGTACCGTTCTGGCTAATGCTCTAAATCCGTGTACGGTCATTTCGTCTTTGCTAATGCCCATGCGCCGCAAAGCCGCCAATAATGCAACGTCCGACATTGCCCTGGAGCCGTTCGGTGTTCTGGCGCTGGGAAATACAAAACGCCCGTTTCCGGTTAGTGGGTGCGGGTTAGATAGAATCTCAACGGCTTGTTTGGATAGTGGGACAATGTGCGGTGTCTTTGTTTTGGTGACCAGATAACGCCATTCTTTAGCGTCAAGGTCGATATGCTCCCACTCTGCTTGTCTCAGTTCACCGGGGCGAACAAATACCAACGGTGCAAGTTGCAGGGCGGATTTAACGATAAATGTCCCAGTATAGCCGTCAATAACGCGTAGCAGTTCGGCTGCCTGCTTGGGTTCAGTAACAGCTGAAAAATGTCCTGCTTTGGCTTGCATCAATGAGCCGCGTAAATCGGGAGTGATGTCGCGTTCGTTGCGTCCGGTCGCAATTGCATAACGAAAAACTTGCCCGCATATCTGCAAAGCTCTATGTGCTGTTTCAATGGCGTTTCTGGCTTCTATCCGTCTTAAGGCTGTCAATAGTTCTATGGCTTTTATGTCGGCTATGGGCTTGCTGCCCAGATAAGGGAAGATGTCACGCTGAAATAAGCTTAAGGCACGTTTTTTGTGATGCTCTGATTTGTCGATCATGTTTCTTTCGTACCACTCGCGAGCAATAACTTCAAAACTGTTTGCCGCACTTTCAGCCCTTGATTGCTTAACCGCTTTTTTGTTTTCGTTTGGGTCGATACCGCCAGCAATTTGTTTTACGGCGGTATCTCGTTTATCTCTGGCTTCTTTAAGTGATGTTACGGGGTAGGTTCCGAGCGCCAGGGTTTTACGCTTACCATTGAATCTGTAATTGTATCGAAAGTATTTTGAGCCGTTGGGATTAACCAGCAAGTACATACCCTTTTCATCCTGCATTTTATAAGGCTTGTCGGTGGGTTTGGCGTTCTTTATGGCGGTATCGGTAAGCGGCATGGCGGTATCAACTCCGGTAAGTGTGAATATACCGCCACTTATACCGCCATAAATGGCGGTATGTCAATAAACCTTATTGCATCTCGTCGGGCAATAAAAAACCCGCTAAGCCTTATGACTTGCGGGTTTTTGTACTTAGTTTAACGTTGTTGAGCGTGTAAATGGTGCCCCGAGGCGGATTTGAACCACCGGCCTGTCCCTTAGGAGGGGACCGCTCTATCCAGCTGAGCTATCGGGGCAAAAATAAAATCAATTCTACCATAGATAGGTATTTAATTCATTTGTTCTCTCTGGAGCGGGTGCGATTCAAACTGATGTGGTCTAAACTAAGAATTTATCCAACGAAAAGGC
>CAZAUB010000384.1:0-2925 GCA_964488195.1 uncultured Methylobacter sp.
CGATGCCTCGGTGGCGAAATTGGTAGACGCAAGGGACTTAAAATCCCTCGTTCGTGAGGACGTGCCGGTTCGACTCCGGCCCGAGGCACCATAGACAATCTAAGGGCTTAAGAGTTTTCTTAAAGCTCTTTTTTTATGCCTGAAAATCCCCGTTGACCATTTTAAAATTCAACTATTGGCACGATGGGATGATTGAGGGCTCATGGCAAAGATAGTTCTGTCGGCTTAATAAAAAAACGATATAAACATGGCATTAACGACTTGCAAAGTATGTGGCAACCGCATTAGCTCAACAGCGAAGGATTGCCCATATTGTGCAGAAATGCCCGCTGTTGTTAAGGGCGAGATAGTAGTTCTTGTGTTGTTTTTTGTGGTACTGATGGTTGTCGTCAAGCATATCCCGCAAAACCCAACAGCAGGACAGTTAGCCGTTCAAGAGGTAGCGTCGGCTGCCGGAGTGTTATTTAACATTCCGAAGCTCGCGGGGAAAACCGAGGCCGAAATTGAGGTGCTATTGGGTGAGCCCGTTTTCTGCGCCCAGTCAGAATCCGCCCGGAACTGCTCGTTCCAGGAAAATGAAATTGAAATTGTCTTCATCGACGGGAAAGCGGACTGGATTACCATATACGGCGCATTCCGCAGCCCCTCCTACCGGCAGAAGATTGAAGGGAAAACCAAGGCTGAGGCATTGGCATTACTTGGCGATCCAGTGTTCTGTGCTAAGACAAAATCCGCCTTGCACTGTGCATTCCGGGAGGGTGATGTCAGTGTTGAATTTATCGACGGAAAGGTCGATGAAATTAGCGTAAAAGGAAATCTGGGCAAGGCGTCATACAGCAAGGAGTCCTTGGCGCTGCTTGGACTGCCCGTAAAGGATGCAAGCTTTAGCAATAAAAATGTGATGCGCTGGGAGAATATTTCAGGATTGTTGAGCGTAACGTTGTATTCGGCAGGTAACGCCGTGTCTCTTGCCACTGTAAAGTCGAAAACCAAGTAAGGTCGGCGGGTGTGCTGCTGCTTTTAGCAAAACATCCTATGGTTTTATCGCATTAAAACAGGGGGCATCGGTATCAAGCTCTCGCACACACCCAAACATCAACTCGGCTAGCTCCGGCTCTTTTCAATACGTAGGCCAGTTCATGGGCTGTTGAGCCGGTGGTCATGACGTCATCCAGTATAGCGATGTGCCGGGCGTGGATGGGTTTGATGATTGAAAAAGCATTTTTCAGGTTTTTGATGCGCTTTTTGGCGGCTAATTGGGTTTGATGGGGCGTGTCGCGATGCCGCCTACAGCTGGTAAGATCCAGCGGAATCTGCATTTCCTTGGCTACTGTTCTGGCGATTTCTATGGCCTGATTGAAGCCGCGCTGGCGATAGCGGGCTTTATGCAGCGGAACAGGTAAGATCAAGTCGGGCCGTTCGGCGGTTTGTTTCAGGTGGTCGGCCAATAGCATGCCGAGTAAGCGCGCATTCTTGTAATTGGCGCCGAATTTTAAGGTGCTAATCAAATGCCGGACGGCTCCTTGATGAATGAACGGTGCGTAAGTTTCGTCAAAGGCCGGGTGCCTACTCAGGCAGCGACCGCAAAGCACGGGAGCGGTGATGGGCGTTTCCAGGATTTCGGCGCATCGATAACAGCACAGGTTATTTCTGGGCAGCTGCGTGTAGCACGAACGGCAAATGTCGCGGGAGTTGTGTCCAGGGTTACCGCACAATATGCAGGTAGGCGGCAGCAGGTAATCCTGTATAATATTGATCCAGTTGTATACCATTTTCATTTGAATAGGTTGACAAGTTTATCGATCATGATTGATGGGCTTCGTACCTCATAAGCTGGAGCTTAACAGAATGTCTGCAAACCCTGCAATTCGCCATGACTGGCAGTTGGACGAAGTGCAAGCGCTTTATGCGTTGCCTTTTAATGACCTGATTTTTAAGGCGCAAACCGTACATAGGGAGAACTTCGATCCCAATGAGGTTCAGATTAGCAGCCTGTTGAGCATTAAAACCGGTTCCTGTTCGGAAGATTGCGGCTATTGCCCGCAAAGCGCCCGCTATGATTCCGATTTAACGCCCGAGGCGTTAATGCCGGTGGATACGGTTTTAAAGGCGGCGCAGCTTGCCAAAGATCAAGGCGCATCGCGTTTTTGCATGGGTGCGGCCTGGCGTCAGCCAAAAGACAGGGATGTGGAACGGGTGGTGGAAATGGTTCAGGGCGTTAAGGCGCTGGGCATGGAAACCTGTGTAACCTTAGGGATGCTGACCGATGCGCAAACGGCCCGGTTAAAAGAGGGAGGCCTGGATTATTACAATCACAATCTGGATACCTCGGAAGACTATTATTCCGAGGTTATCACCACGCGAACTTATCAGGATCGTTTGGATACGCTGGCGCGGGTCAGGGATGCCGGGATTAACGTGTGTTGCGGCGGCATCGTCGGCATGGGCGAGAGCGATGTCGATCGCGCCAAGTTGCTAATCGAACTGGCAAACCTGCCCAAGCATCCTGAAAGCGTGCCGGTCAATATGCTGGTGCAGGTTGAGGGTACTCCATTAATGGGTACCGAATCGCTGGATCCGATAATTTTTATCAGAACCATAGCGGTTGCCAGAATCATGATGCCCAAGTCACGGGTGCGGTTGTCCGCAGGTCGTAACAACATGAGCGATGAAATGCAGGCGCTGTGTTTTCTGGCCGGCGCCAACTCGATTTTTTATGGCGATAAATTGTTAACTACCGATAATCCCATGACTAATCATGATTTGGCCTTGTTTGATCGCTTGGGCGTACATTCCGGCGGTTCAAGTTATGCGAATTAGGTGAAAGGCGAAAGGCTAAAGGCTAATTCAGAACCTGATTAGCAAGGAATCTCAGCCAGCACCGTCATTCCGGCAGGGATTGCCGGAATCCAGATCACAGGGATG
>CAZAUB010000385.1:0-2892 GCA_964488195.1 uncultured Methylobacter sp.
GTTATAATAGTAACTTATAAGGTTAAAAGCTTTGTGCAGTTGCTACATAATACCGCAAAACATTGCGTCATTTGTTTGCCTAATAATTTATAAAAAATTAAAATCATTGTTATTTCATGCCGTTATGTAAATTTAGCACATCCTAAAATAAATTTAGATAGCGTCACATAAAACCACGGGTAATTTACGCATAAATACTTACAACAGACGAGGATAATAAACTTAAACCCTAGACACAGCAAACTTTCTGGGCTTACGCTACGCCCCTTCCTCCTTATCATCCTCATCCGTAGCCATATCCGAAATCTCCTTCAACCTTGAGATGGCTTTAAAATTAATGCTGTCTTCCGGGTACATGCCCACACTATCTACTGTGCCGGCCAGTTGCCCGGTCAATAACTCCAGCGTTTCATCAACACTGGAAACCGCATAAACCGCAAACAGCCCCTTCGCCACCGCATCGATCACTTCCTGTTTCAGCATCAGGTTGCGCTTGTTGGCGGCTGGGATAATGGCGGCGTGTTGTCCGTTAAGGCCGCGCGCCTGACACAGCCTGAAGAAGCCTTCTATTTTCTCGTTAACGCCGCCTACCGCCTGCACTTCGCCGTACTGGTTGATCGAGCCGGTCACCGCGAACGTCTGTTTGATCGGCATCCGGGTCAGCGCGGAAATAAGGCAGCAAAGCTCGGCCAGCGAGGCGCTGTCGCCGTCGATATAGCCGTAGGATTGTTCGATGGCGATGCTGCCCGATATGGCCAGCGGGAATTGCTGGGCATAGGTGTGACCCAGATAGCCGGTCAAGATCATCACGCCTTTGGAGTGGATGGCTTGCCCCAGTTCTACCTCCCGCTCGACATCGACTATGCCTCTGGAACCGGGGTAAACGCTGGTCGTAATACGTACCGGCGCGCCAAAGCTGCTGCCGCCGACTTCCAGCACGGTTAAGCCGTTGACTTTGCCTATCGCCTCGCCGTCGGTATCGATCAGGATGGTGCCGACCAGCATTTCTTCGAGGATGTTCTCGGGCATTCTGCCGTTGCGATGCTCTCTTGCAGCCAAGGCCTGTTCGATATGCGCCCGATCGCAAACCGGCTGGTTATCCCGCTTACAAAACAGGTTGGCTTCGGCGATGATTTCCAACGAATCTTTGATGCGGGCGGAAAAATGATGCTGGTTTTCCGAAAGTCGACAGCTGTGCTCAATCAGGCATTCAATAGCCGTCCGCGTTAACGGTTTGGCCCCGGAATCGGCGGCCTGTTTAATCATCAGCAGTATAAAACGCTGCATAGCCTCATCGGTGCGAGGAATGTAATTGTCAAAATCGGCAAGGATTTTGAACATCTCGTTAAATTCATCATCCAATTCTTCCAGCAGATAATAAATGTCCCTGGAGCCGACCAATATCACTTTAACGTTTAACGGGATGACTTCGGGCTTGAGGGTAATGGTGTTAATGCCCAAATCCGAATAAGGCGATTCGATTTCAATGCGGCCGGATTGCAGCGCGCGTTTAAGGCCTTCCCAGACGAACGGATAGGTCAGCAGTTTTTCGGCATCGAGTATCAAATAACCGCCATTGGCCTTGTGCAATGAACCGGCGCAAATCCGGCGATAATTGGTGACCAGTGTGCCCTGGTCGCTAACGTATTCGATGCGCCCGAACAGGTTTTGATATATCGGATGCGGCTCGTATATAACCGGCGCGCCGCTTTCCTGCTTGTTATCGACCAGGATATTGGGTGCATACAGCTCGGTCAGCAACAGCCGTTTTGTGGTGTTGTCTTGCGGCTCCGGTGTTCGGCTCGGCATCAGGTAATCGGCAATGGTGTTGCTGAGGTTTTTTTTGATTTCCGCCAAAAAGGTGATCACATCATCGATATTTTGGTAGCTGTCAGTCAGCTCGGAAAACAACGGCTCTATCGCCAGACTAATGGTGTCATTATCCAGCTGCTTGATTTTTTCAACCATGGCCCTGCGCCACTGGGGCAATTCCAGCAATACATCGCTCAGATATACTTCCAGCTCCTCAACATGCTTGTGAAAGATTTCCCGTTCCAGCAGGGGCAATTGGGTAAATTGATCTTCATTCAGCGCCTTGTTGTCCCGGATAGGCGCAAAGGAAATCGTTTCGCCTTCCCTAAACAACGCAATATCTAAGGACTGGGCCTTTTTATCGACCAGGTCAATGGCATTGTTATAGAGCTGGTTGTAATGGCGTTCAATCGCGCCCTTTTTTTGCTGGTAAGTAGGGCTTTCAAAGGCGGCAGGAAAAGTCGCCAGCAAGTTATCGATTAACTTTTCGATGTCTTTGCTAAGCGTCTGACCCTGCTCTGCCGGCAACTCAATGGCCACCGGCTCTCTCGGATTATCAAAGTTATCGACATAAGCATAGGAGGGCGGCGCGGGCAGCGTTTTGGCCTGGGCATACAGATGGTTGGTGATCATCGACAGCCGCCCCAACCCCGGCTCGCCCATCACAAAAATATTGTAGCCGGGATTGCTCATTGCAACGCCAAACTCCAGCGCCGACTGGGCTCTGGACTGTCCTAAAATGGTATCGGGCATTTCGGGTGCGGTGGGGAACTCAAAGCCCGCCAAATCGACATTTAGTTTCAGTGATTCAAGGGAAAGCTTTAAAGTATTAGACATGGTTCAGGGAAGTTCTCGGATTGCATAAAAACAGCAATTCTACCATTTTTTACCGCGTTGCCGAGGAGCGGAAACTTTAATGTCATCTTATTGTCATGCAGTTGTCATATAAATTTAACCATGCTATTGCATAATCAGCCTGAATTTAACAAAACAACAAGGTTTTCTGATGATTATCAATTGGGTTGCAGCAAAAGCGCAGCAGTTTTTACCGGTACAAGATGCCGGGCAAGACGAGCTTAG
>CAZAUB010000386.1:0-2872 GCA_964488195.1 uncultured Methylobacter sp.
CGCCGCACCAATGCATGACGCTGCCCCATGCGTTGCACACCCAAAGCGAGCGCGATAGTTACCACCGCCGGCAGCCCTTCGGGGATAGCCGCTACCGCAAGACTCACCGAACTCAGGAACAGCTCAAAAGGCGCGATTCCCCGCAATAAGCCGAGGCCGAAAATCAGCGCGACTATGCCGAAACAGCCCCCCAACAAATACCGCGCTACCCGGTCAAGTTGGCGTTGCAGCGGGGTTTCTCCGCTTTCGGCGGTCTCCAGAAGTTTGGCGATATGGCCGAGTTCTGTCTCCATCCCGGTATTAACTACCAAAGCGCGGCCGGTGCCTCCTGTCACGCTGGTGCCGAGGAAGACCATATTGTTCCGCTCCGCCAGAGGCGTTTCCGGAGGCAAGCCGCCGGTGAACTTATCCACGACTTGCGATTCACCGGTGAGCGGTGCTTCGTTGACACGTAGAACAGATGCCTGGATCAGGCGAGAGTCCGCAGCGACAAGATCCCCGCCTTCCAGCAACAGGATATCGCCAGGAACGATTTCAGTCGTAGCGACCACCGCGCTATGGCCGCCGCGCACCACACGGCAATGGGGCGCTGCCAGACGGGCCAGCGCTGCCGCCGCCTTCTCGGCACGATACTCCTGAATGAAACCGATCACCGCGTTCAGGATTACGATGGCAATAATAGCGATACCGTCTACAGTTTCGCCCAGAGCTACGGAAACAGCCGCCGCGCCAATCAGCACCCAAATAACCAGGCTTTTAAACTGGCTTACAAAAATGACCAAGGCCGAAAACCGCTTGCCCTTGCGCAGTTTATTTTGTCCATACCGGGCGAGCCGATTTTTCGCTTCATTGGCAGAAAGCCCCTGCTCCACATCGGTCGCAAGAAGGCTTGCGGCTTCGGTAATCGATAGCTTGTGCCATACGTTCATAGTGGTGTTCCTCCCATTAACATTAGCAGCGCATCTGCAATGCCATTTTTATATTAATTTACCAAACTTTTACTGCTATATTCTTTATCCAAATGCTTAAATTTCGCTAAACAGCATTGTCCTGGCGGGTTCCTGATTTCACAAGAGAGTGAGCGGCACGACCAGAGTTAAGCGTTCTGCCAATGTTTTTTTCGTGAGCATAACAGAGCCTTTGATTTCCTTGCCGATACAAGGGGTTGTTCTTGCTTGTAAATGAATTTGATGACCCATGTCTGTAACTCTTCTTGGTTAGTAGGCTTTATCAGGTTTTTTAATTGCTCTTTCGCCTTGAATAATGGATAGCTACGAATCGGGATATAATCACACGAAACTAGACACACAGGTACAAAAATGAAACTGACAATTGGAAAACTAGCCAAACAAGCCGAAGTGACTGTTGAAACCATCCGCTATTACCAGCGTATCGGTATGCTGGATGAACCCGGTAAACCCGGCAGTGGTTATCGATGCTATCCAGCCCATGCCATCGCCAGGATACGCTTTATCAAACGCGCTCAACAAGCGGGTTTTACCTTAAAAGAAATTGCACAACTGTTATCGCTTGATGCCGATCATTGCGCCGATGTGCGAAAAATTGCCGAACAGAAATGTCAGCAAATCGATGCACAAATAAAGGATTTAACGGCTCTTCGTAATGTATTAGATGCCCTGGTAAAACGCTGCCAGAGCGATTCTTCCGCAGATCATTGTTCCCTCATCGATGCACTTTCGACTGCCAGGGATGGCGGAAGTGTCGCAAATCGGTAGGGAACCGATGCGACCGACTGCCAGGGATGGCGGAAGTGTCGCAATCGGTAGGGAACCGATGCGACCAAATAACTCGGACTCAAAATCCTGAGCATTCAAAAATAATGCAACAACTGCTTGACTCTGTTCTATAGCACAGGGTTTAGACTGCTATACGAACTTTCAAAACCTGACATTTGCTGCATTCATCATGCCCTTGCTGGTCGCAACGGTTCCCTACCGCCTGCGACACTTCCGCCATCCCTGGCAGTCGAATGCAGATGATCAGACACTTAGTTTTTATTTAGGAAAATTCTTATGACTACAGAACATGAAATACCACCCACAGAAGCCCCATCCTGGCTAGGCATTGGCGCCGTATTAGCCGCCATTGGCGCATCGGTCTGCTGTGTTGTCCCCTTGCTGCTTGTATCTTTGGGGATTGGCGGCGCGTGGATAAGCGCCTTCACTTCAATGGAAACGGTCAGGCCTTATTTTATTATTCTAACCCTGATCTTCATCGGTTTGGGGTATCGCAAACTCTTTTTTGTACCGGATAGCTGCGAAGAAGGTAAAGCCTGTGCGTCATCCGAAGTTAAACACAAGCAACAGATGATCTTCTGGAGCGGCTCTGCGTTGATCTTGCTGCTGTTGGCATTTCCCTGGTATGCCCCGTTTTTTATGGAATAAGGAGAATAATAATGATGATGACTATTAAAACCGTATGTTTAACTTTGAGCTTGTTGACCGCACCTTTATTAATGCAGACTGCCCATGCCGAGGCAACTGTTCCTGATTCTGTGCAACAGCAAAGCCGCAGCCAATCGGTCACATTGGATATGCAGAACATGACCTGCCCAATGTGTAAATTTACCATTAAAAAAGCCCTGCAGGGTGTCGATGGTGTACAACAGGCGAATGTTGATTACGATTCCAAAACAGCTACGGTCACTTTCGACCCCAAAAAAACCAGCATAGATGCTTTAATAAAAGCCACGACGAACGCCGGCTATTCGGCAACAGTCCATCAACAATAATCCCGAAGAGATTCTTATGTGGACTAAAAAACTGATTGTGATGGGCATGACCTGTCCAAGCTGTGCTGATGGTATCGAGAAAAAACTCAATGCGCTTGAGGGTGTTGCGATTAAAGTTTC
>CAZAUB010000387.1:0-2862 GCA_964488195.1 uncultured Methylobacter sp.
GCGCCTGCTTGCAAATAGAGCTGCGCCTTATTGGTCATTTCTTCTTTTGAATTGGAAGGCGAGACAATTTCAATACAAATTTCAGGCGCATGGGAATAAGGGGTTTCATAACCGTATTGCTTGATAAATGCCTTGGAACACCAAGCGACATCAGCGACTTTTACGCCGTCTGTGGTTTGAATTGAGCACTCGGTCAATGACTCGCCTTTTTTAAGTTTGCGTTCCAGCAAAGCACCTATATGTAGTTGTAACCGGCCGTGTTTATTGGAAGCGGGGGTCATTTCAATTTTCCCATAGCGATTCAACTCAATTTTAAACGGTAGATTTTCAAAATACGGATTATCAACAACTTCTGCCCATTGCATCGCATGACCCCCTGCTGTGTTGTTTATGTTTCAATATTAAAATAAGGCGGCATATCGTTAATATAAGCCAGGTACATGGCATCTGCCATTGTCCACAATATATCCAGTTTAAATTTCAGGATTTGAATCATGCGGTCTTGTTGTTCGCGGGTTTTGTACCAGTCCAGCGTGATGGCTAGGCCGTGTTCGACATCGCGCCGCGCTTCGGTCAGGCGTTTGCGGAAATAGATATAACCTTCCTGTTCCACCCAAGGGTAATGTTCCGGCCAGTTATCCAGGCGTTGCTGGTGAATTTTAGGGGCAAACAGTTCGGTTAACGAGGAACTTGCCGCTTCATGCCATTCCGCTCGGCGGGCAAAATTAACATAAGCATCAACCGCAAAACGTACACCCGGTAACACGTATTTTAATGAAGTTATTTCTTCGCGGGTCAAGCCGACTGCTATGCCCAGCTGTATCCATGCCTCAATGCCGCCCGGATCGCCGGGGTGTCCGTCATGATCCATAATCCGCTGTATCCATTTGGCGCGGGTTTCGCGATCCGGGCAATTAGCCAGAATGTTGGCGTCCTTAATCGGAATGCAAACCTGATAATAAAAACGATTGGCGACCCAGCCCTGCAATTGCGCTTTAGTGAGTTTGCCTTCGTTCATCAGCGTATGGTAAGGATGATGAATGTGGTAATGGCTTTCCATGCCGCGTAGTTCGGCTTCAAATTGTTCTTTGGTCCAGGCTAAATTATTGCTGCTCATGTTGCTTCCTTTATAAGTCGATTTCCAGTCCATCGTATGAGACTTCGATGCCGGCGGCATCGAGTGTTTTACGTTGTTCGGAATCGTCGTCTAAGATCGGGTTGGTGTTGTTGATGTGGATCAATATCTTGCGGGCTTTGGTAACCCCGTTCAGGACTTCTATCATGCCGCCTGCACCGGATTGAGGCAAGTGGCCTATTTCGCGTGATTTTTTATGGCTGATGTTTTGCGTACACATTTCGTTATCGGTCCAGAAGGTGCCGTCTACCAGTATGCAATCGACGGCTTGCATGGCTGCCATGACATGCGCTTCTATTTCACCCAGGCCGGGGGAATAGAACGCTTTTTTGCCGGTAGAAATTTGTTCTATGATGACGCCGATATTGTCGCCGTCATGCGGATCATTTCGGTGTGGAGAATAGGGCGGTGCCTTGCTTTTTAAGGCTAGTGTATAAAAGCGCAAGTCATCAATGCCGGGAATGGTAAAGCTGCTGCCGTCGAAAGGTATCGGGTGATGATTGACGGTGCAGTAATCTTCCAGCATTTTAAATAACGGGAAACCCGTGGTCAGGTCTTGCTTGACCATTTCCGTGCAGTAAACGTCCAGCGGTTTGCCTTCCCTGAGCATCAGCAATCCGGTAGTATGGTCGATCTGGCTGTCAATCAGCATGATGGCTTTAATGCCGGTATCTCGAACGCCTTCTTTAGGCTGGATAGCAGGAAACGCTTCCAGTTGTGCGCGAATATCCGGCGAAGTATTAAACAGCAGCCAGTTTTTGTTGTCAGTACTTACCGCAATAGATGACTGGGTACGGGCTTTGCCGTTCATTTCCTTGTGCCGCAAGCGGTGGCAATTATGGCAGTTGCAGTTCCATTGAGGAAAACCGCCGCCTGCACCTGAACCGAGAACTCTGATCTTCATAGTTTGGAAGGTAACTTAAAATAAGGGATAGGGCTAAATGATACGGGAATAAAGGGCATCAGGCAAAAAAAAGGGGCTCATCAAGAGCCCCTTTTTTGGTCTAAACCGAATTAACGATTGTAGATATACATTGTTACTTCAAAACCGAAACGCAGGTCTGTGTAGCTTGGTGTTTCCCATTTCATCGTAAACCTCCAGAAGTTTTTAAATTATTATGCTAGCTTGATCAAGTAAGCTGTTCCGAAGTATACGATGAACTATTTTTTTACGCAACTTTTGACATCGTCTAAAGCCGACAATCCTTGCTTTTTATACGGTTCTTGCGCTGCCTAGCGGCAAGAGCGGAGCAAAAAACAATGATAACTGGTTAAATTACAAGATGTTTAGATAGGTTGTGAAAGATGTTTTTTTGACTGGAAGAGAGTATTATCCTGTTTCACCTTAAAAACAATAATACACATATATAAATATGAGGAGGGGTCATGGGTGGAGTTACTGAGCTGTGGTTGATTATGTTAATAATTGCTGCTGCGGCGTTCGCGCCGCTGGGCTATTTTATTTACAGGTTTACGAAAGCAAGCGACAAACCATTTGGTGAAATTGAACCGCATGGCGATAGTCCATCGGTGGTGAACGATTTTGCAGAAAAAGCTATTAAATTTGTCCAAGGGTTGCTTGCCAAAAAATAAAGTATGTGTAACCACTTAGCGGTTAGAAAAATGGAACGCAGATGCCAAAAGTAGGCGCCTCTAGGCGACGCGGATAATTAAGATTAAATAAGATTTTTCTTGGATTATCAGTGTTCATCATATTCATCTGCGTT
>CAZAUB010000388.1:0-2860 GCA_964488195.1 uncultured Methylobacter sp.
TTTGCCTAAACTCAGCTGGCGCCGCAGCCGTAGCAGCTGGGATTCGTATTAATTAAGGCGAAAGGTAAAAGGCACAAGGCACAAAAAGCCCGGTTCCTTTCGCCTTTTACCTTTCATCTTTTACCTTTCATCTTTTACCTTAATTATGAGCGATAAAAACACCCGCACGTTTTCTTCCCTGGTCGTTGACGGCATGGAGCGCGCACCGAGCCGCGCGATGTTGCATGCCGTCGGTTTTAACAATGAAGACTTCAAAAAACCGCAAATAGGCATCGCTTCAACCTGGAGCATGGTCACACCGTGCAACATGCATATCAACAAGTTGGCTGATGCGGCAGCGGTTGGCGTTAACAATGCCGACGGCAAGGCCGTCATCTTTAATACCATCACGATTTCCGACGGCATTTCCATGGGCACCGAGGGCATGAAATATTCGCTGGTGTCCCGCGAAGTGATTGCCGATTCGATTGAAACCGTGGTCGGTTGCCAGGGTTTTGACGGCATCGTCGCGATCGGCGGTTGCGATAAGAACATGCCGGGTTGCATGATGGCGATAGCGCGCCTGAATCGCCCCAGCGTGTTTGTGTACGGCGGCACCATCATGCCCGGCTGCCACAAAGACAAAAAACTGGATGTGGTTTCCGTATTCGAAGCGGTCGGCGCCAGAGCCAATAACCAGATCGACGATGCCGAACTGGCTGAAATCGAAGCTAAAGCCATTCCGGGAGCAGGTTCTTGCGGCGGCATGTACACCGCCAATACCATGGCTTCGGCCATTGAAGCGTTGGGTATGAGCTTGCCGAACAGCTCCGCTCAGGCCGCCATTTCGGATGACAAACGTCTGGATTGCGAACGTGCCGGGGCTGCCGTTTTGGAACTGTTGAAAAAAGACATCAAGCCCAGAGACATCATGACCAAAGCCGCATTCGAGAATGCCATCACCGTAGTGATCGCGCTCGGCGGCTCGACCAATGCGGTATTGCATATTCTGGCGATGGCTAATTCAACCGGTGTGGATATAACTTTGGACGATTTTACCCGCATCGGCAAACATGTCCCGATGCTTGCCGACTTAAAGCCCAGCGGCCGTTACCTGATGACCGAATTGATCGAAATCGGCGGCATTCAGCCGTTGATGAAAATCCTGCTGGATAAAGGTTTGCTACACGGCGATTGTTTAACCGTTACCGGCAAAACGCTGGCTGAAAATCTGGCCGATGTTAAACCTTATCCTGAAGACCAGGATGTAATTCACTCTATGGATAATCCGATCAAAAAAGACAGTCATTTGGTTATCTTGTATGGCAACCTGGCTTCTGGCGGCGCCGTTGCCAAAATTACCGGCAAGGAAGGGCTGGTGTTTACCGGTACAGCCAAAGTGTTCGATGCCGAAGAACAGGCTTTGCAAAGTATTTTGAATGGCGATATAGTCAAAGGCGATGTGATTGTGATTCGCTACGAAGGCCCGAAAGGCGGCCCAGGCATGAGGGAAATGCTGTCTCCGACCTCGGCGGTCATGGGCAAAGGTTTGGGCAAGGAGGTGGCGTTAATTACCGACGGCCGGTTTTCCGGCGGCACCCACGGTTTCGTAGTCGGGCACATCACGCCTGAAGCCTATGTCGGCGGCGCACTGGCGATAGTCGAAAATGGCGACACCATTACTATCGACGCGGAAACCAACGAACTGAAACTGCATGTCAACGAACATGAAATCGCCCGTCGTCTTGAAAAATGGAAACAACCTGCGCCGCGTTATACCCGTGGGGTGTTGGCGAAATACGCCAAACTGGTGAGTTCGGCGTCACTAGGCGCAGTGACGGATAATTTGGATTGATGTAGGGTACGCTGTGCGTACCTTTTGCGCTGGCTCCCAAGCCTGGGAACCAGCAATTTAGGAGGTCGGCATGTCAGTGACAAACATTGAGTTACAAGACGAACTTGAACAACCCTTAACCCAGTTGGCTGAAAAGCTCAACCAAAGCAGAAACTGGATTATCAATGAGGCTGTTAAGGAGTTTTTGGAGCATCGGGCTCTTGAAGATCAGCGTTGGCAGGAGACATTACCGGCGTTGGCTTCGGTAAAAAGCGGCAACAGCATCGCAGGGGAGAAGGTTGAGTCCTGGTTGGCTAGCTGGGGAACACCCCAAGAGCAATCTCCGCCTCATCAATGATTGTTTTTTACACGCCGGAAGCAAGGGACGACTTGCAACGGCTCAGGGCTTTCATTGCCGAGAAGAATCCTGCTGCGGCGCAAAAAATTGCAGTTGATTTGTTAGCCGGTATCGCCACGCTAAAAGAACTGCCTTACCTGGGACGAAAAGTCGCAAAAGCACCCAATCCGGAAATAATGCGCGATTTATCGGTAAGTCTGTACATTGTGCGCTATTTGATTCTTGGCGACGAAATCCATATTCTTAGGATTTGGCATAAACGGGAAAACTGGACAAGCTGATACATTGCTATTTATGTCTTCAAGCAGGATCACTATTGCTTTCGACACGCATAGTTTTGTGAAGTAGGCTTTACCGAAGAACAGGCCGATGATTGAAGATAAACTGGCAACCAAAAACGACTTGGTCGAACTGGAAAGCAACTTACGCCGGGATATGCGCGAGCTGGAATACAGAATTATTATCAAATTGGGTGGTTTGATGGCGGTATCGATTGCGGTTGTCGCTACGTTGGTTAAATTGCTTTAAGTTTGTAATTCGGACGATGCGCTTCGTACCTCAGCACATCCTACGGCACTAACCGGAGGAATTAAAAAATTCTATGTCGTCACTTAATATTGTTTATGTGCTTACGAATTCAGCTATGCCTGGATTGGTGAAGATTGGCTATACAACACAAGATGACGCAA
>CAZAUB010000389.1:0-2853 GCA_964488195.1 uncultured Methylobacter sp.
GTATCGGGGGCTTTATCGCCAGGGTGGTTTATCTGTCCCTGTACAAAATGCACCAGGTGGCGATACACGGTTATTTTAGAACGGCGATGTTGACGCTTTCCAATCTGTTCAGGCGTAGCGCTCATGCAACCATAAAAATGCATTAGAACACATATATAATGGAACACGGATGACGCTGATTGGACGGATTTAAGCGGATTAAAAATCTTTATGAACAAGCCTTTTATCAGTGTTTATCAGCCAAATCCGTGTCGCCTAGAGGCGCCTACTTTTGGCATCCGCGTTCTATTTTGCTAACTGCTGAGTAGCTACTTTATTTATAACCCCTTACAAAGATCAAGAACATGTTTGAAATTGAATACGAATTCCGCGAAGAAGATTTAATCCATTTTAATGAACTACAATTCATGAGAAATGAAGATATACAAAGCAATATAAGAAAAAACCGCTGGATAGTACCGGGCATCATGGCGCTGATCGGCTCGTTTTATTATTTTTATTATGGCGATATGAAATCGTCGGGATATATCGTTGTTATTGCGATGCTCTGGGCGCTGCTGTCACCCAAAATCATGATGCTGGATTTGCGCAGGCAAATACTTAAAAATTATACCCCTAAAGAAAAGCTCAATATGTTCGGCACCTATACCTTGACCATAGATCCAGCCAATCCCAATTACCTGCTGGAGAAATCACCCAGCGGCAAACATAAAATGGCCTGGAGCGATTTGGTCAGGGTGGAATACGGCAAACGCTATGTTTATATTTATATCAATTTGAGCACGGCGCTGGTTATTCCAGTAGAAACTGTAAAAAAAGGCAATCTTGAGGAATTTGCCGAGCAGGCGGATAAAATGATTGAGCGTGCGGCTTAAAAGGCATTAGGCATGATTACGTCAATCTATGCATCGCTCGCAGCCTTATTAATAGTGAGGCTGTCTCTTTCGGTCATAAAACTGCGTAGAAAAAACAAGGTCAGCGTTGGTGAGGGCGGGAATGAACAGCTACAGCTGGCAATTCGCACTCATGCAAACGCAGTGGAATACATTCCTATAACGCTGTTGCTTTTATTAACACTGGAATTAAACGGCGCGCCGACAATACTTATCCATGTATTGGGAGCCACCTTGTTAATTGGGCGAATACTTCACGCTATGGGGCTTCCCGCAAAGGACTTCAAAAAACGAGTGTTAGGCATGCAGATAACAATTTATCTGTTAATCGGCTTGGCAATACTGAATATACTGTTCCTGGCGTTTGCCGAGGCGCTTAAACTTTAGCAACATCGAGGTAACCATGTATTCAATTGCTCTTAAAGAAGCTCAAAACCAGCTTGAAGAACTGACTGCAAAAGTAGTGGCTGGTGAAGAGGTGATTATTACCGATGATAAAGGCACTACTTTTCAGTTAATTCAAATTAACCCTAAAAAACCACAGCCCAAGTTTGGTAGTGCTAAAGGCTTAATCAGTATGGCTGAAAATTTTGATGAGCCTTTGGATGATTTTAAGGACACTATGCCGTGAGATATTCCAGTTGGGCTAGTTCCCAAGCTCCAGCTTGGGAATTCAGCACGGGAAGCTCCAGCTTCCAGTCTCGCGAAGCTAGAGCTTCGTCATCTGGGTTCCCAAGCTGGAGCTTGGGAACCAGCGTAAACCACGTACCTTGTATCTTTCGCCTTTTGTCTTGAACCTCAATGTTAAATTTTAGAAATATATCCCTCCGCCGCGGCGCGCGGGTGTTGTTTGCCAACTCTTCTTTCACCATTCACAAAGGCCAAAAAGCCGGCTTTACCGGCGCGAACGGCGCGGGCAAGTCCAGTTTGTTCGCGCTGGTCAAGAACGAACTGCATTTGGATGAAGGCGATTTTTCGATGCCGCCGGGGCTGGAAATCGCTCATGTTGCCCAAGAAACGCCCGCCGTTTCAAGTTCCGCGATTGATTATGTCATTGACGGCGACCAGCAATTAAGACGCTTGCAAGCCCAGTTGCTTGATGCCGAACAGGCCGACGACGGCTTGAAACAGGCCGAATTGCATGCGGCCTTGGAAACCATCGGCGGCTATACCGCGCAAGCCAGAGCCTCGCGGTTAATGAGCGGTTTGGGTTTTACCGCCGATCAGGAAAGCAATGCCGTTGTGTCGTTTTCCGGCGGCTGGCGGATGCGGCTTAATCTGGCACAGGCCTTGATGTGCCGTTCTGATGTATTATTGCTGGATGAGCCCACCAATCATCTGGATCTGGATGCGGTGATCTGGCTACAGGACTGGTTATGTAAATACCCCGGCACCTTGTTGCTGATTTCCCATGACCGGGATTTTCTGGATACCATCACCGATCACATCGTGCATATTGAGCAAAATAAGGCCGAAATTTATACCGGAAATTATTCGGCCTTTGAGCGCATGCGCGCCGAAAAGCTGGCGCAACAGCAGTCATCCTATCTAAAGCAGCAACGGGAAATTGCCCATATGCAAAGCTTTGTCGACCGCTTTAAGGCGCAAGCGACTAAAGCTCGGCAAGCGCAAAGCCGGATCAAGGCCCTGGAGCGCATGGAGCTGATCGCAATGGCGCATGTCGATTCGCCGTTCGATTTTAGTTTTGCCAAACCGGGGAAAATGCCTAATCCGTTATTAACATTGGATAAGGTCGATATTGGCTATGGGCAAACCTGCGTCATTAAACAGGCGGGACTATCCATATCGCCTGGCGACCGTATTGGGCTGCTCGGGCCCAATGGCGCAGGTAAATCCAGCTTGATTAAGGTGCTGGCAGGCGATATGCAGCCGTTATCGGGTACAAGGAATGAAGCGGAAGCGTTAAAAGTCGGTTATTTTGCCCAGCATCAGCTGGAGC
>CAZAUB010000390.1:0-2842 GCA_964488195.1 uncultured Methylobacter sp.
TAAGTTTTTGTTACCGTTCCGAAGCCACCGAATTTAGCTCAGGTAGAATCTATTTTCATGATGATTGCGTAACTGCTCACTCTCATGCACTGTAAGCTGATCGCCATAAAACATGCCGTTTAGAACCCTATTGTTCAAAGCCAGCTTTGCCTACATGGATGTAGGTAAGGGGCGTGAGCAGGAGCGGAAGCTTTGAACTCCGACATCTACGCTTTCTGGAGTCCAAAGCTAGCTTTGGACGCTTCGGATCGACTTTGCGACTTAATAAGGTGTGAGTAGTTACGTGACCCCATTTGATCCCTGCATCCTCATCCCGGTCTACAATCACGAACGGCCGCTGCCGAAAATTGTGGAGCAATTGAGTCCTTACCAGTTGCCCTGTATTTTGGTGGACGATGGCAGCCAGGAATCCTGTGCCGGAATAATCCGCAGCTTGTCCAGCCTATATTCCTGGGTGCAGTCTATCCGTTTAGAATCCAATCAGGGCAAAGGCGCTGCGGTAAAAGCTGGCTTGCTGCTGGCTCAACAACAAGGTTTTTCCCATGCTGTGCAAATCGATGCCGACGGCCAGCACGATCTGCACGATCTGGAAAAGTTCCTAACCGCTTCCCGTTTAGCCCCAGAAGCGGTCGTCATCGGCCGGGCGATATTCGACGATTCCATCCCCAAGCTCCGCTATTATGCCCGCTACCTGACCCATGTCTGGGTGCATATCAACACCTTGTCCTTTCGTATCCCCGACTCCATGTGCGGCTACCGAATCTATCCTGTCGCAACCTGCACCAAGCTGATCCAAACCACCGCCTTGGAAAACCGCATGGCCTTCGATACGGAAATCCTGGTTCGCCTTGACTGGCAGGGCGTACCTGTCGTGTCGATTCCGACCCGCGTTACTTATCCGCAAGACGGCCTGTCGCATTTTAGGAGCTGGGAAGATAATCTGCGCCTCAGCCTGACCCATGCCCGCTTGTTTTTCGGCATGTTACTTCGTTTGCCCAAACTGCTGGCTAGGCATTTCCAATGAACCTAAAAACCGCAATTAGTCCACGAAAAACACGAAAGACACGAAATAAATCAGGATATTGCATTGATTTATCTGCTCACCCTTTGGGTGATGGTTTACAGCCCTTCGTTAAACTCAGGAGAGCCTTGGTATCTCTTTGGAAATTTTCGTGCTTTTCGTATTTTTCGTGGACAAAATGATTTTTCTAAGATGAAGCCCGTAAACACAGACCGCCATTGGGCATCCTTGCA
Organism: uncultured Methylobacter sp.; assembly: GCA_964488195.1. Taxonomy (GTDB): domain Bacteria; phylum Pseudomonadota; class Gammaproteobacteria; order Methylococcales; family Methylomonadaceae; genus Methylobacter_A. The sequence goes on from CAZAUB010000390.1 coordinate 1,255, forward strand.
GGAAACCAGTATCATCTTGGGCATACGCAGCTTGATCTGGGTTTACCGGATTTGCGGGCGCTGGGTGTTCCGGCTGTTGTTGCGCCCGGTCGTGACTTATTACTTTCTCAGCGGACGAATCGCCCGCAATGCCTCACAGGAGTATTTGCGCCGTCTGGGGCAGAGTTACCCTGAATTAGGCTTGTCAGGCGGATGGCGGGAAAGTTACCGGCATTTTCTCAGCTTCGGCGAAACGCTGCTGGATAAGATCATCGTATGGACGGGAAGCATAACACCGGATCAGGTCGATTTCCCTAACCGGAAACTGCTGCTAGACTTGCTGGAGCAAAAGCGCGGGGCCATACTGCTCAGCGGACATATCGGTAATTTGGAAATTTGTCAGGCGATAGCCAATCTGCGCGGTCACATCCGCCTCAACATCCTGGTACACACCAAACATGCCGAGAAGTTCAACCGCCTGCTTGGCGGCAGCAAGGGCAGCGCCACCATCCAGCTCATTCAGGTCACCGAGTTGAATCCCGCTATCGCCATAGACTTGCAGAATAAAATCGAACGCGGGGAGTTCCTGGTGCTGGTTGGCGACAGGATACCGGTAAGTGGCAGTCGCACAGTGCGGGCGAACTTCCTCGGCAAGAATGCCGAATTTCCTCAAGGCCCCTATCTGCTCGCTTCGCTTCTGCATTGCCCGGTGTATACCCTGTTTTGCTTCAACGTGGACGGGCGTTTCCATATCGATCTGGAACTTTTTGCCGAATCTATCCGCGTCCCGCGTTCCGAGCCGCAACGTCTACAGATGCTTGAAACCCTGGCGCGACGCTACGCCGAACAACTTGAAACTCATTGCCGCGCCGCGCCGTTCCAGTGGTTCAATTTTTACCCGTATTGGAACCTTTCAACCGAAGTAGAGGCAAACCGACTATGAGCCTAGAAAAATTATTTCGTCCACGAAAAACACGAAAGACACGAAATAAATCAGTCTATTGTATTGACCTAGCCATTCACCCTTTAGGTAGCAATCTAAGGCTTGGTATCCCGTTGAATATTTTCGTGCTTTTCGTGTTTTTCGTGGACAAACTGCGGTTTTTATTATGATCCGCGCCGAAGTGGAGCTAACCGTACCCTTCCATGATGTCGACATGCTTGGCATTGCTTGGCATGGACATTATTGTAAATATCTCGAAATCGCCCGCTGCGCGATGCTGGATAAGATCGAATACAACTACATGGTGATGAAGGCCACCGGCTACGTCTGGCCCATCGTCGATTTGCAATTACGCTTTGTCCGCCCCGCAAAATTCGGACAACGCCTTCGGGTAACGGCAGAATTGGTGGAGTGGGAATACCGCATGAAAATAAAATACCTGATAACCGATGTCGAAACCAATGAAGTGCTGGCCAAGGGGCATAGCATTCAAGCCTCCGTGGATGCAGTCACCGGGGAAATGAGTTACGCCTCTCCTGCTGTCTTCCTGCAACGATTGGGGATCAAAGCCGATGTCGGTTAGACACACCGCAGTTTTTTTGCTCCCGCCCCTGGTTTGGCTGGCCTGGTATTTTCTGCCGGACTCGCCGCCGCTGGAAGCGATCA
>CAZAUB010000391.1:0-2840 GCA_964488195.1 uncultured Methylobacter sp.
AGTAATAGACACTTTACAACATAGGTAGATGACTTGAAGGATTAGACGAATCTTGCGATGAAGGATAGGAAGATCAACTCGACGCTCTGACTTGTTGCCAATGCCATTGTACTTTGGAAGACCCTAATATATAGCGTAACTTTTCGTACTGTTGTATTTCAATCCCCTATAATTGACCAATCTAATATCTTCACAGCACCAAGCTCTAGGGAGAGTAAATATGAGTTTTTGGGATTCCGCGACTATGGGACAGGTCTATGGCCTGGCTTTTTTCATGCTGGGCGTGGTTGCCTTTATGCTGCCAAAGTATAATACGACGTGGCACTTCGCCCCGTATATGTCGCTGCTTGCAGCATTCAGCATTCTGCACGGGATGGTGGAGTTTATTGAAATGCAGAGGCTGAACGACCCAGCCGAGTGGTTGACTAGTTTGGGCAGCCTGTTGCTGCTAGCCTCCTATCTGCCGCTGCTGGAGTTTGCCCGTCGTACCTGGAACAGCAATAAGGGTTCGGTTCGACTGCCTGCGCTTTGGGTGTATGGCACTGCGAGCCTCGGGGCGGCAGCGCTGGCGCCGTGGGCGGTCGAACCCATTGCCGGACTGGCGGCGGCGGGCACGCATTCCTTTGTCGGCGCCCTGGCTGCACTGCTAACCGGTCTTGCGCTGTCCGCCACCCAGCGCACACAGGGGAAAACATACATAACCCTCCGCAACGAGATCTGGCTGTGTATCATAGTGCTGGCATTCATCTGCTACAGCTTGTCTACTCTTTTCCTGTTCCAGAACGATCCGCATCTGCCAACATGGTTGCCAACGCAGGCAGATTTCCTCGCGTTGTTTGGCTTTCCCGTCCAGTCGTTTCGTGCCGCATGCGCTGTGGCGGCGACCATGGGACTCGTCTCGCTGGTGCTCCTCGCTGGTAAAAACAGCCCAATAGACGCCACCGCCTTCGGGTGGTCGCAGGAAGCGATAGTCATCACCGATGCCAACAACGTCATTTTGCGCGTCAACAATGCCTTCACCGAATCCACTGGCTACACGGCCGAGGATGCGGTGGGCCATAAAATAAGCTTGCTCAAATCAGGGCGCCATGACGACGTCTTTTATGACGCGATGTGGGAAAGCATCAGTCACACCGGTACCTGGCAGGGGGAAATCTGGGATCGGCGCAAGAATGGTGAAATCTACCCCTCGTGGTTAACCATCACTGCGGTGAAAGATACCTCCGGTGCGGTCATTTATTACGTTGGTACGCATATCGACATCACCGAACGCAAAGCGACGGAGGAAGCGGTTGATCATCTGGCTTTCTTCGATCCGCTCACCCAACTGCCCAACCGTCTGCTGTTGCAAGAGCGGTTGAAGCACAGCATCGAAACAGCGCGACGTGAAAGCAAACAACTGGCCTTGCTGATGCTCGATCTGGATCGTTTCAAGGCAGTCAACGACAGCCTGGGGCATCTGGCGGGCGACGAGTTACTGCAACAAGTCGGTGAAAGAATCACAGCCCAGTTACGCAATGTAGACATGGTGGCCCGTTTGGGCGGCGATGAATTTATCGTGTTGCTGGAAGATATTACTAGCCCGAACGATGCCGTACGGCTCGCTGAAGAAATTATCACCACTTTAAGTCAACCCTTTAAGTTGACCCAAAGTGACGATGTGTGGATTGGCGCCAGCATTGGCATCAGCCTTTATCCACAACACGGTGACAGCTTTGAAATACTCATGGATCATGCCGATAAGGCGTTGTATCAAGCAAAAGACCAGGGGCGCGGCTGCTTTGCCTATTTTTCCGAAGACCTGACGACGACTGCCCGTGAGCGTCTTGAGTTGGAAACCCGGTTGCGCCATGCTATTCAACAACAGGAACTGCGTGTTTTCTACCAACCGCAGGTGGATATTGTCAGTGGCCGCATTGTCGGCGCTGAGGCGTTGGTGCGCTGGCAAGACCCTATCGAAGGATTGATTTCTCCCTGCCGCTTTATCCCCATTGCCGAAGAAACCAGTTTGATTGTGGAGATTGGCGAATGGGTGCTGCGCGAAACCTGTAACCAAGGTCAGTTTTGGTTGGCTTCTGGACTACTTCCATTAACCCTGGCGGTTAATGTTTCCCCACACCAGTTCCGGCGTAGCGACATTAACGCCTTGGTTGCTACGGTACTGGTCGAAACCGGTTTCCCAGCAATACAACTGGAACTGGAAATAACCGAAAGCGGATTAATGGAGAATCAGAATAACGCGACGGATATTCTCAACAACCTGCGTGCTCAGGGCATTCACCTTGCCATTGACGATTTCGGCACCGGTTATTCGTCACTGTCCTATCTCAAATATTTCCCTGTGAATGTGCTAAAAATCGACAAGAGTTTTATCGACGAGATTCCCCATAATAAAGACGACATGGAAATCGCCGCCACCATCATCGCCATGGCACATACGCTGGGCTTCAAAGTCTTAGCAGAAGGCGTGGAAACGCCGGAGCAGCTGGCGTTTTTACGGGAACATGGCTGTGATACTTTTCAGGGCTTTATCAAAAGCTGCCCCCTATCTGCGAAAGAGTTTGCCAAGTTATTGCGTATGCAACAGCGGGGTGAATAATAGCCAGATAGGGTGGTGCTTTTCGTGCCCACCCTACCTGACTGAATCGGAGCGAAAACTCCCAGCTTATGCGTAACAACCGTTAAGACATGGTTAAGCTACAAAAGTTATATTATTCGCACATCATCGCTGTTTTTTATCCCTTATTTCGACTTTTACCTGAAGGAAAAATGACAGTTCAATTCAATTAATAGAACACGGATGACGCAGATTGGACGGATTTACGCGGATTTTTAAAAGC
>CAZAUB010000392.1:0-2813 GCA_964488195.1 uncultured Methylobacter sp.
GCGTAGTTCGGCAATTTGCGGATGGGTTTCACCGGGACGCAAAGTTTTTTTAACGTCCAGTTTAAACGGTGGCGAGTTCGCGGCAAGCAGGCGGTAATTAGCCAATGCCAGTTTTAGCTTTTGATATTGCTTTAACTTGGGTTCAACCGATAGCGGCAATTTAGCAAGCGTATTTTTTTCCAGATTGTTTTTAATCAACAAGGGTAAATCGATCAGCTTTTTTTCTCTTAACTTTAAGTTAAAATTGATGCCCTGTGGATTGACCCGACCATAATGCAAATCATGCAGGAAGCGTAGCAGCGATATACTGAGCGCCGTATCGTATAGCGCTAATTCTTTGTACGAATCCGACTTGAGCTTTAAGGCAAGCTGTAATTTTTGCTGTAGTGTTTCAGTATCGTAATTTTTAGGATTTAAGCCGTGGACAGCCGCATTCGCCAACAGATTAAGCGCATCGGTGATGTTTTTTTCTGCATCTTCGTTGCTCAACCACAGCAACTGGTGGTTCGACATCTTATAGAGAGACTCAATGTCGTCGGTACGATTTGGGAAATTGGACAGCAGCAGGTAAGGGTGCTGTTTTGCCTTAATAATGGCGGTAATTTCCTGAGCTATGCCGGGTTCCTGATTGACGATTTCTTCGGCAAGCGACGCCTGCATGGGAAGGCCCAGGAAGAGGAATATTAGCAATCGGGGAATAGAGTGTCTTATGGTCTTTTTCAATTTATTTCTTCGCTGAATGTTCGTGATATTAAGTTTTGTGGTTGGGTTACGACAAACCTCTTTTAATAGGATAATCAGTCTTTTGCTGTATGGCTCAATGATGTGATTCTAACATCAACTATATCATTCGGGAAAATTTGACGAGCGCACGATGCAGGTGGTAGAACAATACATAAAGCAGCGTAGCGGCGTGTCGAGAAAATCGACAATGATGTGTAAACACTATATAAGGCAATGTAATGACTAGTCTTACTTTTTTAGGTGCAACAGGCCAAGTTACCGGTTCCTGTTATTTGTTGGAAACCGATTCCAGCCGCATACTGCTTGATTGCGGAATGTTTCAGGGGTCAAGGGAGACGGAAAAACAAAATGAAGCCGATTTCCCCTTTGATCCGGCTGACATTGACGCCGTGGTTTTGTCTCACGCTCATCTTGACCACTGCGGACGCTTGCCCAAGCTGGTTAGAGATGGTTTCAAGGGCTCGGTATTTTTGACAGAGGCCAGTTTCCCGCTGTTGGAATTGATGCTGATGGATGCCGCTCATCTGCAATTAAGAGATACCGAATGGGAAAACAAACGCCGGGAACGCGCCGGTAAGCCGTTGCTTGAACCTTTATATACCGAGGCGGATGTAAGGGCATTGCTGGTGCTACGCCAGCCAATAGCCTATGGCGTGGAAACCAAAATACTTCCCGATCTAAGCGTTTCTTTTCATGAGGCAGGGCATATACTTGGTTCATCTATCGTGCGTTTGCGTATCAACGATAAAGATAAGACTAAAACACTGGTTTTTTCCGGCGATTTGGGTAACCCGAATTCGCCGTTACTGCGTGATCCAACTGTTTTAACCGAAGCAGATGTATTGTTGCTTGAATCCACTTACGGTGACCGTGACCATAAACCCCTGGAAAACACCCTGGATGAATTGCGCGAAGCATTGGCCGAAGCCGCACAGAGCGGCGGTAATGTCATTATTCCGGCTTTTGCCGTGGGCAGAACCCAGGACTTGATTTACTGGCTGGGTAAGATTCAGCGTCAGGGCGGACTGCCTCAGCAACAGATTTATCTGGATAGCCCGATGGCGATCAGCGCCAGCAATATCTACGCTGAGAATGTACATTTATTCAATATTGATGATCCCGAATTTACCAAAACTGCCCCCGGCGGCTGGCAAGCCTGGTTACCGGGGCTGATCTATTCACAGACAGCCGAAGAGTCCATGGCCGTCAACCGTATTGCCGGTGGTGTGATTATTATTGCCGGCAGCGGCATGTGTAGCGGCGGACGCATCCGTCACCATCTTAAATACAACTTATGGCGGCGCAATGCGCATATCATCATCACAGGCTTTCAGGCCGAAGGCACCTTAGGTCGGGCTATTGTTGACGGTAAAAAGTCACACTTAAAAATCCTGGGTGCTGAAGTCAATGTGGCTGCCAAGGTGCATACGCTGGGTGCGTTAAGCGCTCATGCCGATCAAAGTCAGCTGTTAAATTGGGCCGGTAATTTTAAAGAACCTAAACCCCGTCTTTATTTAATACATGGTGAGAAAGCGGCTGCATTGTCATTGCAGACCTGCTTCAAGCGCACCGGGTGGAATGCCAATATTCCTGTGGTGGGAGAGAGGATTACTATTTGCTAAATGTTTGGAGTCTATTTGTATCTATATAGTGCTTGATCATTTATTGCACATCGAAGATGAATATTTCATGCTTCAACACTGCATTGGGAAGGTTGATTAATACAAAGAGGCCGAAATTAGAAAGTTTCATTATTAACCGTGGCGTTCAAAATAGTAAGTTTTGAAAAGCAAAAGGCAGCGCAGTTTGCGTGTTTAAAAGCGTGAACAAACGACTTTGGAATAACAATACTGCTGATTTTTAAAACTTGTGCATTTAGGTATTCATACGTATTGTGTATCTAGCTCGAATATTATATTTTTGAGCTATTAGAAATTTTTGGCCTGATAATACATGGGTGTTTTATATCTTCACTTTAACTTTGTATGGACGACCTTCAGCGGCTCATGCTGTGTCAAAACTAACAAATCTTCATGTAGCCAGTCCAATGCACACTAAATGAATCTGAT
>CAZAUB010000393.1:0-2812 GCA_964488195.1 uncultured Methylobacter sp.
CACGAATGCTGTTAATCAGCTCGGTAACTTGTTCGGGATTTTGATAATTGCGCGAGAAAAGGATGACAGCACCGGTGTGGGATGGTTTATTTTTTCTTTTTCGTCTTGTGCCAGGGTTAAGCCTGCAACATCCAGCATTATCGGGCCGATCGGGAGATTAGTTGTCATTACCTTGTTATTACTTGGTGTCGTTTTAAAATTGATGGGCTTGGCCTATACTAGGCCTCTATTTTCTAGTTACACGGAGTCTGTTATGCGTTTATTGGTTGTGCTGCTAAGTCTTCTGTTCGTGTCTGTTGCTGTTGCCAATGAGGGGGCAAAGGAATCAGAATCGGAATCAGGTGCAAAATATATGGAGATGACCCCTAAGTTTACCGTTAATTTGGCGGAACCAAAAAAGATTTTACTGATAAATGTGAATTTATTGGTCGAAGGTGAGGAAGCTATTGCGGCGGTAAAAAAACACATGCCTGCATTAAGGCACGAATTAATCATGTTATACAGCGGCAGGTCGTCTGAAGAATTGCAAACCATGGAGCAGCGCGAGGCGTTGCGGCAAGAAACGACTAAGGTTATTCGTGAGACGCTGGAAAAGATGGAAGGCGCTAAAGGACATGGCGAATCGGCTGAGAAAGATCATGCCGAGGAGAAAAAAGCAGAGCCGACCGAGGAAGGTAAGGTTGAACATACCGAAGGTTTTAAAGAAGCTTATTTTACTGAATTTTTGGTTGATTGATTTGTAAGGAGCAAGGTTAAAGGTTCAAGGCTTGGTGAAGGTTTCACATTTTTAACTGATCTTTAATGCGGGCCAGATTATCTGCAATTTGCCGTTCTGTGTAAGGTACGGCATCGAACTTTCCCCAGATTGGCGCAGGCCAGGCTTTATCAGTCTGGTAGCGAACGATATGGTGGATATGCAGTTGCGGAACTATATTGCCTATTGCCGCGATATTCATTTTGTCCGCTTGATAAAGTGCGGCCAGATTTTCGGCAAGATAGCACGATTCCTCGGTCAGCAATTGACGCTCCGTTTTACTCAGCTGATAAATTTCCTGCGCGTCCGCTCGTTCCGGCACCAGTATAAACCAGGGATACTGACTGTCATCCATCATTAATAATTGACATAACTCAAAACGGCCAATGGCTATGCAATCCTGCTTCAGGCGGGGGTGTAGCTGAAATGTCATGACACTCTATCCTAAAAAATAAAAGCAATACTTGAAAATAGCTGAATAATCTTTTTTAAATCAGCGTCCACCAACTCAGTATTCATTTTTATGAGTTCACAAACAAATATAAAAAACATTCTATTCCTTCTATTCCTATGACCCTATTCCTACGCCGATAACAGTCTGTCGCAGTTGTGGTGGATTGCCTAGCGGCGAATCCACCTTACAGCGTTAAGATAAATGGATCCGACACCAAGGATCGATCGACTCTCGTCACGACGGCCGCCCCGTGGCAAAGAACTCCATCATACCCAACAGCACGAACGCCCTAGTAGTACGCCAATTTTGCTTTGACTATTAATTAATCTGAAGTTTCCCGATTTTTAAAATCCCTAATCCCGCTACTTATACGGGGTGGGTATTTAACGCAGGGTTTGCGTCGTTTATGGCAAACCCCCACAAGACGGGGTCAGGCCTTACATTTGACATTATCTACCCTCTTTTCCATCTGTTTCACTGCCCGGCTCACGGTGGCATAACTCACGCCAAAATATTCACCCACTTGGGCAAGTGTATAGTGTCCACTCCAATACGCTTGGCTCATGCTTTCGTCGCGGGTTTTATATCGCTCAGAAAAATAGCTCAATGGTTTTACGGGGGCCTGTTTTTGCTTTTTAGGTATGTCTTTAAGCGATTGCTCGGGGTTCAGTTTGCATTGCATGTTTTTTACAAAATCATCATCACCCAGAAAAATCTGGTTTTTCAACTGTTGCCAAGGTGAAGGCTGCCCTTTGCCTTCTTGAACAAAATCGCGATAGCGTTGCTGTGCGACGTTTTTTGTTTCGGCAAATCCGGCGAGTATCCATTCGGTGGTTAAACAAGCTTCGTTTTCATCGTATCCAGCCGTTGCACGATAGCTGCTCCACCGCCACTCTGTTGCACTATGCACCATTTGAGCACGCACCGGATTCAAGGCAATGTAACGCGCCAATTCCAGCAAGTGGGAATCTTTCTGCACCAGTATGGCTTTGAATCGGCCTTGAAACACATGGCCGACACGTTGATGCTGTCGATTGAAATATTGCGTGTAAGTTCCATTGAGGAACTTCATGCCCTTGGACAAGGTTGGCGTATTGGTTTCAATCAGCAAATGATAGTGATTGTCCATCAGGCAATAAGCATGACAATACCAATCGTAGCGATTGACCGTATTCTGCAGCAACATCAAAAACTGCTGACGATTAGCATCATTACGATAGATGTTTTCCCGAGCGTTACCTCGCGCAGTCACATGGTACAGCGCCCCGACAAACTCAATTCTTAAAGGCCTCGCCATTTGAACATCCAATATGAAATTAAGCTAACTAAATATTAAGGTAACATGATATGCATGTCAAATGTAAGGCCTGACCCCGTCTTTTTGCGTCTTTTTGTGACCCCGTCTTTTTCGGTTAAAATCCTGATAGGGTTGGCAAAGCGCCCCCAGATCAAGTGCCCTTGCTGCGGCGGTGCCATGCGGATTGTGCAAACGCGAATCCCAGCCCTGTTGGCATTCGGGCGGCTTGCGCCATCCGGCTAACAGAGTAGAGGCGCAACCGGTTATGTAACAGCATCCGTCATTCCGAGAGGGCTCGAAATCGGCA
>CAZAUB010000394.1:0-2801 GCA_964488195.1 uncultured Methylobacter sp.
GCAGATGACGCAGATGAATATGATGAACGCAGATAATTCAATAAAATCTTACACATCATAACTATCAGCGTCATCAGCGTTCCATTTTTCGTCCCCAAGCGGGACGTGGTTTCGTTATGTTATGAAGTGGGGACGACCTTGCCCCCACAACCTTAAAAGCGTGTAAACGGAGAAGTTAATGCCTAGTGTCATGTTGAAAAAAAATGCAGAGGGCAAATTAGTCTTCTATGTCCCCAAAAAAGATTTGGAAGAAGTGGCGGAATCCGTTGAATTTGATAGCCCCGATAAATGGGGTGGTGAAGTTCTACTCAGTGATGGTTCAAAGTATTATTTTGAACCCATGAATGAACAGCCGGACTTCCCGCTTACCTTACGCGCAAAACGTTTAGATTCAGGAGAATAATCATGGCCTTATATATTGTTGAAGCGGATTGTATTTCATGTGGCGATTGCCTGCCCGTGTGCCCGACCGACTCCATCACCGAGGGTGCTATTGTCTTTAAAATCGACAAAAAATCCTGCACCGAATGCGAGGGCGATTTTGACATACCGCAGTGTGTCAAAGTCTGCCCCATCGACAACTGCATTCTGCCGCTTGAGGCATAAGCAGATGGACAGCCAGGCTACACTCTCACGAGAACTGGCTTTACGTATCGGGCTGGCGGCTCGCGCTTTGCCCGATACCGATGCCAAACGCTTGCTTTCAGTGCTGACTGACTGCATCGGCCTTCCCATCACTGAAGAAAAAATTATCGGCATTAGTCTGGAAACGCTCAAGACCGGGCTGGCGGGTGAATTTTCCGATGTTGATGAGCCTTTATTGACCCATGCTTTAAGCATTCTTAAATCCGGTCTTAATGCCCCCGAACAACAAGCCTATAAAGATGGCGACATGCCCGGTTCTGTTCGCATTGCCTGCGCCAGTAATGACGGCACTAACGTTGACGGTCATTTCGGTTCTTGTAGTCAATTCATGGTTTATCAGGTTTCCGCCGATGAAACCCGTTTAATCGACATTCGCGGCACGGACATACCTGCTGGTCTGGAAGTGGACGATAAAAACCTATTCAGGGCAGAACTAATCCAGGATTGCCAAGTGCTTTATATCGCCTCAGTGGGCGGCCCTGCTGCGGCAAAAATCGTCAAGCTGGGCATACATCCGGTAAAGCTCTCAGCTATTGATACTATTGCCGCTGTACTCGATCAGCTGCAAAGCGTTATTGCCGGTACCCCACCCCCCTGGCTGGCTAAAGTCATGGGTGTTGAAGCAACTGAGCGATTCAGGTTTGAGCGGGAGGCAACGGGATGATTAGCAAAAACCAAGTCAACGCCATAGCGGCGAAAATTGAAACCATGGGTGTAGACGAAGCCACGGTTTCTCAGTTAAGACAGCAATATCAGCCGATCCATTTTACTTACTGCATGGATGACGATCTGCCCAATAACACGCCAGTCATTGAGCATAAAGACTTCAATCTTTATTTAATCGACGGGCGGGAACACTGTCTATGCCTGACTAATGATTACGATGTCGCAACGGGTATTGTCGTTGCAGAAATCATCCCGGACTAAACGGAACTGCGCATGCCTGGAAGTGTAAGCCCTGTCAGCGTCCCATTTGCCGATTGCAGCCTATGCCCTTTTCGCGGCAAAACCCTGCTGATGGGCCGCTGCATGCCTGGCGATACCTGCATATTCGTTGAAAGCGGTCGACAGATTGACCGATTTTTTCGCGTTAATCCCACTTACGCCGAGCAATATCTGCACGATAGCTTCTGGGAAAGACGCGCGATTGCCGTCCGTTACGCACCGCAGAAATCGCTTGCCGACCTGATTGATGATGAAGATGAGGTGGTCAGACGCGCAGTCGCCTATCGCATACCGCTGTCTCAGTTGCATCTATTAATCGATGATGTAGATAGAGAAGTACGCATGACCGTCGCAGATCGCATTGCACCCGCAGACCTGGAAAAGATGGCTGATGATAAAGATTATATCGTCAGATTAACAATAGCTAAAAGACTGCCGGAAGGACGCCTGTTTCGTTTTATTCGCGATGAAGACCTGCAAGTACGAAAAATCGTTGCCGAACGTTTGCCCGAAGTCAGCTTAGGGCTAATGGCTCATGACAATGCGCCTGAAGTCAGGCGCATTATTGCCGAACGTATGAGCCCGGATGATGCCGTTATCATGCTGCATGATTGCGACTGGGTTGTACGCTATACCGCAGCCCAGCGCGTTAACCCAGAGGCATTGGCCTGTCTGCTTAATGATCCTGAGCCTGATGTAAAGGCGACGGCACAGGAACGCTTAACAAACTATTCCCAGAGGGCAGATGGGAACGAGAAACCGGGAACTTACAATGGCTGATCAACTGTTTCAACTCGATGGGCAACAGCTTGCAAAAATCTGCAAGCACATCCTGCCCGACCGGGATGACAAATTATTACTATCCAAGCTCCAAGCCCTGAACCCCGGTTATCCGATCCGGTTAGCCAAAACAGGGGATGAATGGTATCGCTTGGGCGGCATTGTCGATATGGACGGCAACCGTATCGCCAGTAATCTGATTGAATGGACGGAAAGAACCTATATCGAATGCGGCAAAAACCTGCAAACCCTGATTGAGCACGCTCTGGAACAAAAACTGATTGCCACGCGGCAGACCGGCACCACCCTGCATTTTGTCGTTCAAACGGGCAGTAAAGCCGAACAATTCATCCAGATCGACATTGATAAAACCCATGAGACATCGGATCGGTTGCTGGTCAGCGAACACAATCCGCCGGAAGATTTAGAAG
>CAZAUB010000395.1:0-1076 GCA_964488195.1 uncultured Methylobacter sp.
TCCGTTGCACATGTGGTTTAAAAATCTGAGCATTTTCCGTCTTACTGAAGAATTCACTTTGACTCCAGCAGACCTGGAACTAAAACTTGAACAAATGGCTTTTCGTCCCTGCGGCAGTCATGAAGAATTCACTTTCGGCTGGACTTCGCCGCTGGGCAAATCGTCCGAACAGCTGGTGCATAGCGCAAACGGCTTTTTGATGGTCTGCGGAAAAAAAGAGGAAAGAGTCCTGCCTGCGTCTGTCGTCAATGAAATGATGCAGGAAAAGATTCTTGAAACCGAAGAACAGCAAGGCCGTAAATTATCCAAAAAAGAACGCACCGCCATCAAGGACGAGCTGATCTTTGAGTTATTGCCCAGAGCCTTCACGTTCTCAAACAAGACTTACGCCTATATCGATCCCAAGGGCGGCTGGCTGATTGTCGATGCGGCTTCTGCCAAAAAAGCCGAGGATTTGCTGAGCAGTTTGCGCAAATGCCTGGGTTCGCTACCGGCCGTTCCGCTCAATACCATCGAAAAACCGGTCAAAGTCATGACCGAATGGCTGATCAACAATCAAGCGCCGGACGACATCACCATTGAAGACGAATGCGAGTTGCGCGCCCCTGAAGAGGAAGGCGGCATTATTCGTTGCAAGCGCCATGACCTGAGCCTGCCGGAAATTAAAAACCATCTGGATACCGGCAAGGAAGTCATCAAGCTAGCTGTCAATTGGGCCGACCGCCTTGCTTTCATTATCGATGAAAATCTGGCCGTTAAGCGCCTGAAGTTTCTTGATTTGATCCAGGATCAAGTGTCCGATATTAATACCGACTCGGAAGCAGAACAGTTCGATGTGGATTTTTCCATTATGTCGCTGGAACTGGCAAATTTCCTGCCGCGTCTGCTGGAGTTATTCGGCGGCGAGAATAAAGCGTAATCGTAATAACAGATAAACACTTAAAAACTGTCTCACCACGAAAGCACGAAGAAATAAAGCTTCGTGCCCTTCGTGCCTTCGTGGTGAATAAAAGAAGCTTTTTCACATCCCAGGCTAATTAACTTACATACCTACGGGTTTTATGAGGCTTGCAGTG
>CAZAUB010000395.1:1086-2796 GCA_964488195.1 uncultured Methylobacter sp.
TTCGTGTCCTTCGTGCCTTCGTGGTGAATAGAAAGAGGCTTTTTCACGTTCCAGGCTAAATAACGTACATATATTCAGGTTTTATGAGGCTTGCAGTGAAACTTTGATTGCGCTTACACTGCGGTTTCAGGTTTTAACAATCCGAGAACTCTCAAGGAGATTCCCATGTTAGAAAAACACCAACAAGCGCCGCTGTTCAGCTCAAAAAATCAATACAATGAAACGGTTAGTCTGGCCGATTATCTGGGCAAAAAGAATGTCGTGTTGTATTTTTATCCCAAAGATGACACGCCGGGCTGCACCATAGAAGCGAACCAGTTTACCCAGCTTGCCGGGGAATTTGCCAAGGCAGATACCGTGGTTATAGGTGTGAGCAAGGATTCTTGTGCCAGCCATGTCGATTTTATTAAAAAATTCGATCTGAAAGTGGATTTACTGGCCGACGTCGATGGCGAACTCTGCGAAAGCTATGGCGTATGGCAGGAACGGGAAAAAAATGGCGTTAAAAGCATGGCTATTCTCCGCTCCACGTTCATTATCGACAAACAAGGCGTACTGGTTGATGTAGCCTATGGCGTCGCGCCAGACGGTCATGCTCAGGAGGTATTGGAAAAAGTAAAAGGTTTGTAATTAAACACACTCTCGCCGATCACGCATGGATTTTCCTCTGCACTTTGGGACAGCCTAATGTCAAAATTTAATTTCACCCTGAATCACGCCAGTCTTGTTGTTGCCGATACGGCGGTATCACTGACGTTTTACTGTGACATTCTCGGCATGCAACAGACCGACAGGCCCGATCTGGGCTTTCCCGGCGCTTGGTTGCAGTTAGGCGCTCAGCAGATTCATTTGCTGGAACTGGAAAACCCAGACCCGACAACCAGCCGCCCCGAACATGGCGGGCGTGATCGGCATATTGCCTTGAGTGTGCCGGACTTGGCTCCGGTTAAGGATGTGCTGGATAAAAACGGTATCACCTACACCTTAAGCAAGTCTGGACGAAAAGCGCTGTTTTGTCGTGACCCTGACGGCAATGCGCTGGAGATTCTTCAACAGGCATAAATTGATTATGTCTTTTTCTTGCGTACCATATTGTAAATCTTAAAGAAAAGTATTGATGAGGCCAGCAGCAGTGTTATTGCGTTTGCAACGATAATGGCCTTATCGCCAAGATGAATTCCGTAAATAAGCCAACATAACACGCCCAAGGTAAAGGTGCTGTACATGCCCAAAGAAAGGGATTCGGTGTCCCTGGTTTTTATCGTCAATATGGCTTGAGGCACAAATGAGGCGGTCGTGAGTGTCGCGGCTAAATAGCTAATAATTTCCGGCGTTGTCATAGGTGTTTTAACATATCGCCATTATTTTTCAGCAGCGGCTTTTTTTAGTTTTTTTAGTACGCTCTGCCCGACAGCGTTTACAAAATCCTCGGCATTTTCATACGCCTGCTCTTGGGCAAAATTGACTAACGCCATGACCATCTTTTTAGTTTCCGCTATTTCTTCGTGCGTTCGGCCGCAACCTTCGCAATGAGTTCCTTCGTAAGTACAGTTGTCAGTACAGGGATTAAATTTCATAGTATTTCCTCTGAAGTGTTTATGACTTTGTTCATTTGGCATTTGGCATTGCAAACGGGCAAAAACTGAAATAGGATGCCGCTCCCTTGTGTTCTGCTGAAGGAATCTTACCACACCGAAAATAAGCAGTGAC
>CAZAUB010000396.1:0-2792 GCA_964488195.1 uncultured Methylobacter sp.
CATAATCATGGCAATATACGACGAAGAAAATAACAGATTAAGCATTAAACTGGTCTATTACGGCCCTGCGCAAAGCGGTAAAACCACTAATCTAATGCGTCTTCATGACATATTGCGTACCGATCTTAAGGGTGAAATCATGATGATGGAGACCACGAATGACCGCACATTGTTTTTTGATTTATTGCCGCTAGGTTTTAAGGCGCCTTCAGGATTGCTAATCAAGTTCAAACTGTATACTGTCCCTGGCCAGGTTGTACACGACAGTACCCGCAAAGCGGTTCTTTCCCGCGCCGACGGCGTGGTTTTCGTTGCCGATTCGCAACGCACCCAAAGCGTTAATAATGGTGAGTCGTTTGCCAATCTTGAAAACAATGCCGCCCGTGTCGGTATCGACTTTGACCGCCTGCCGTTAGTCGTGCAATTCAATAAGCGCGATTTGACCAATATTCTCAGTGAAGAAGAAGTCATGCAACGCTGGCAAGCCGCGCCGTGGCCGGTCATGTTCAGTTCGGCGCTAGACGGCTGCGGTGTTGTGGAAACTTTCAACGCGCTACTGGCCCAAGTCTACGACAGCTTGGATGAAGAGTTTGGTTTTCAACCAAACCACGGTTTGTCGCGCAACGACTTTGTCCGACAGTCGATAGGGCAACCTGCCGCAGACGGGGCGGCTTAGTCGTGCCGATAGCCATGGTAAACGATTTCGAGCGCGAATTGACGCTACAAGACCTGTTACGCGGGATTGATAGCCGGCGCTTGCTGACGGCCTTGCAAGCGCTGGTCAATGCGCCGGTATCCATCATCGACAAACATGGCGTCTGTCTGGTTGGCGAGCCGGTAGCAACACCGGTAACGTCAAGCGTACCGTTATTCGGCGAACTGGAAGAAATAGGAAAAATAGCGGCTGACGTGCAGCCGCAACAGTTGCAGGCAGCGGCGGATATGGTGACGCTTTTGCTGCGAGCCAATGCGCGCTATTTAATGGCTTCCGACCTGCATATACAAACTCAGCAAGCCGACTTTGAAGAGCTTCAACACCGCCATGCCGCATTGGAAAAATCGGAGCAGCGCTATAAAGCACTGACGGAAACGCTGGAACAACGAGTCAAGCAACAGGTTAAAACCATCGAAAGCGCTCAAATCAAACTGTATGAAAGCGAAAAACTGGCGTCTGTCGGCCGTCTGGCGGCTGGGGTTGCCCACGAAATCAATAACCCTATCGGTTTTATCCGCAGCAATCTGTCCACGGCCGTATCTTATCTGGAATCGCTTGACAAAATTGGCGCGCTGGTCGAATCCGGCGCAAGCGCCGGTGCGCTGCAAGCAGCTTGGCATGCAGAAGATATGTCCTTTGTGCAACAGGATATGAAGGATATTCTCGATGAAAGCATCAATGGCGCCGACCGTATTGCAGCTATTGTTAAAGATTTAAAAGGTTTTTCCAGAATCAACGAGGCGGCGGAAGAGAACGCGGATATTAACCAAATTATTCGTCAGATGTGCAATGTCGCTGTTGCTGAGCTCCGCAACAAAGCCGAAGTGGTAATGGATTTAGGCGAAATTCCGCTGCTTCACTGCCAGCCTGGCGAATTGGGCCAGGTATTTTTAAGTTTGCTGATCAATGCGGTCGACGCGATGACCTCCGTCGGAAAAATTCAGTTTCGTACATTGATTAGGGAAGGGCATATCAGTATTGAGGTGAGGGATAACGGCTGCGGGATGCCGGAATCGACATTGTCGCATATTTTCGATCCGTTCTTTACCACCAAGGAAGTCGGTAAAGGCATGGGCCTGGGATTGACTGTTTGTCTTAATATCATAAAGGCTCATGGTGGAACCCTGGAGATCAAAAGCAAACCCAATGTAGGAACGCTGGTCAGCATCAGCCTCCCGTTAAAGCCGACCCGATAATTTTAGTAATTATTCAGCTTAAAAAATAGCACACGGATGACACGGATGACACGGATTTGACGGATAAACACTGATAGAACTTTGCGTTACTTTGCGTACGACTCTGCGTTACTCTGCGGTCAATAAAGCTTTTTATAACCGCAGAGTAACGCAGAGTTTATCGCAGAGTTTCGCAAAGACGACTTGGATGCAGTCGTAGAGGTGCCGTGTTTGGCATCTGTGTTCTATAATCATAAAGTTAGCATATGCTGAATAGTTACTAATTTTAACCCATACCAGACACACAACGATACCGGTATATATATGTCTCGCTATAGCTCACTTTTTACCGGCGGTAATGCCGAAGAAGACCATTCGGTAAAAGCAGTGTACCGCATTTTATTCGTAGACGACGAACCTAATGTTTTGAGCGCATTAAGGCGTATTTTTCGGCGCGAAAACTATCACATCGATACCGCGATGTCCGGTGCGGAAGCCTTGCAACTGTTGAAAGAAAACGACTATCAGTTGGTCATTTCCGATTACAAAATGCCGCAGATGACCGGTGCGGAATTTTTGAGACGGGTTAAAGCGCTGCATCCGGCGGTTATCCGCATCATGTTGACCGGCGAAGCCGATACCGGCGCGGTGCTTGGTGCGATCAATGAAGGTGCTGTCTATAAATTCATCCTCAAGCCCTGGAACGATGACGATTTGCGCATCACTGTCGGCTTGGCGCTCGAGCAATACGACCTGATAGCAAAAAACAAAGACCTGAAACTTGACAACAGAAAAAAATCCAAAGAAATAAAAAAATTGAAAAGGCTGGTCGGCTCCGATAGCGGGCAGATTGCGATTATGCTTAATAAAAAGAATCTGCTCAACAACGGTCAATTGCAGGA
>CAZAUB010000397.1:0-2790 GCA_964488195.1 uncultured Methylobacter sp.
ATACCCGCATTCTGTATCACGCCATTTTTGCTGGCATCCTCATGAATAACCAGATAACCCAGCCGCTTTGCTTTCAAGACGTTAGACTCCCTGGTATCAATGATAACAAAATGTAGCCGGTCTTTTTCAAGTTGTCTGGCGATATGCTGCCCTACCCGGCCAAATCCGCAAATAATAATAAAGCTATCAAACCGGTTCAGTTCGGCATAGGTACTGCTTTCACGCAATTCGTCCATTTCCTCGTTAAATGCCGCGACGATGATGGAAATAAGAAAAGACAAGACGCCCAGGCCAACCAAAATCAAGGCCATCGCAACAATTCGTCCGCCGGTTGTCTGCGGCGTTATATCGCCATAACCGACGGTTGCAACAGTCACTATCGCCCAGTAAAAAGCATCGAACAGATTTTTAACCTGGCCGCCATTAGCGGGTTTTTCAAATAAATAAATGCCGGTAGTGGCGATAAATACCAGAAAGCCCAGAAAAATTCCCAACGTAACGAGTTCAAAACGCCTGCTGGCTAAGACGTTGGCAAATAGTTTAATGCTATTAAAATAACGGAACAGCTTAAACAGCCGAAAAATAAGGAAAACCCTTAATATCCGTAACGGCCTGTAACTGGGCAAAATAGCGAGCAAATCAATCAAGGCCAGGGGAGTGAAAACATACTCGATTTTCCTGGCAAGAATAATTCCGGCAACCTTGCCCAGATGAAAAGGGACATTTAAATATGCAGCCTTTTCATAATGCTCAAGAATGATTTTATGATTGTCGCTGTACAGCCAGCCCCGCAACAGGTATTCAACGATAAACAGACTGATTACGAAGTGCTCGAACAGCACCTCGCTTTCGCCCAATTTATTATCGACCTCGTAAATCAGCAGAAAAACGCTGAGCATCACCAGGCAAATCATAAAAACATCAAAATATGATTTAAGTCGGCTGTTTGGGTTCTCCAACAGGTTATAGAAAAACAGCTTGGCGCGTTGGTAACGCCTTGATGTTTTCAGGAAGTAAGCAAAATAAACAATCAGTCGTGTAAACATATTGTCGCCTGCAAATATTCTTCAATAATCAATGAATGTGTGACGGTATTGGCTTTAACTTCCGTGTAGCCCAATCCATCCCGGAACAATGGGATCAAAAACTTATCTTGCAAATGTAATTCATTCATGAGGCTCACTGATCTCTGGCTTGATGGTAATGTAACGTTGCTTAGGGCCGGATGGTTTGTCGGGAATGGCAGGAGCCAGTTTGCCGGATGCAATCAGTGGGTGCAAAAGCGTATTGCGAAGAAAATGCGGACGATGGCTCAAGCCCAGATGTTGAGTTATTTCTTTAACCGAACGGGGAACTGCACAAAATTGCAACAGTGCGTGGATAATGCGCCAAAATACGCAGTACGCCTGCCAAGCTGTTCAACCATGTCCAAATCCCGAAAAACGCGCATAAGCTCTTTATTCTGCGGTACCGAATAGCCCATGAACAAGATAAATTTGTCTTGCAGATACAGTTCGTTCATAGCTCACTTTCCCATTCAGTACGCGATTACTTTCCATCAGACGCGGCGCCGGTGAGCATGACAATTCTGTTTCTGCCTTCATTTTTTGCACGATACATGGCTTGATCGGCGATTTCGATCATTTGGGTGTAACTTGCATATTGCCGACTATACATGGTTATACCGACACTTACCGTCAGTGCATGATTATGAAACTTGGGGCTCATAATTTTACCGCAGCGCTCAATTTCTGATCTGATGCGTTCGGCATAACCATAGGCGCCGGCTTCATCCGTATTTTGCAGGATAAATAGAAACTCTTCTCCTCCATAGCGGCCGATAAGGTCTCCAGGGCGGGTTAAGCTACGCAAAATATCGGCAACAATCTTTAGGGCATCATCTCCAACCTGATGCCCACAGGTATCATTAAGCAGTTTGAACTTGTCTATATCGACAAAGCCAATGGCGATATTTGCCAGTTTGGACTCATCCCCTTGAAAAATATCAGTCAGGAAACGCTTGACCATTCGTTTATTGAATAGTCGCGTTAAATGATCAATCTGCGCGTGTTTTTTCTCCAGGTCATATTGTTTTGCATTAAACAGGGCAATGCCTAATTCATGGGCAATAGGAGCAATTTCTGACGGCAATTCTTCATGCAGTGGTTTTTTTGATATCGAATTATCAGCATAAAGCGCACCGACAAGACGGTTATAGCGCAATACGGGAATGATGATAAATTCAGTCACTTTTAGTTGTTGAAGTATTTTAGTATTGCCTGCTATTTTATCGTTGATGATGGTCGCTTTTTTTTCACGAAAACACTGTAACAACAGACCGGAAAGGGTACCGATATCAATTTCAAAAGATTGCAACTCAGTCGGTAATAGTGTTTGTGGCTGCCAGTGAGACGCAGTAAGATAGCGGCGTTTAGGGTCGATATATAGCATAATGACCCGGTCAAAAGCAAAATCACGCTGTATCGCGTCCAGTGTCCAGGGCAGAAACTCATCGGGATTCAGGCTATGGTGAGGTGCGGTTAAACTGGATGAAAATGTACGGTTAGATTTGTTATCAGCGACAAAAGGAAGGTTGCCTGCGCTTAGTTGACTTAGGCTAATAGTCGTTTTTATCAGTGCTGCCCGTAACTTAGTCAGGCTGGGAAACTGGATGTTATAGAGCTGCCGCGTATTTTGCATGTCTTGATCGACTTGTTGCAGTAGATCTTCAAGATCCAGTTGGTTCGTATCAATGGTTTCCAGCACAGCGTGCTGCAATATTGGCTGGCT
>CAZAUB010000398.1:0-2784 GCA_964488195.1 uncultured Methylobacter sp.
ACGGCAAAGTTGTTTTATTAACTGAGTTGCCAAGCGAATAGATGGAGATTCCCCGATAGTCTGAGCAGTTCATCATCCCGCCCCATTACCGCTCCGATTCTTTCTTAGCAACCTTATCTCGCAAATAAACCGGCATGGCCTGTTCGACGGCAACGGCTAACCCCAGTTCAAAATCTCGCGCGCCTAAGCGGGCAATCGCACGGGCTCTGGGCAGCCTATCGGCGTCATAGCGACTGACAAGTCCCGCCAAGCGGGTCATTAATTCCTGGTGGTAAACGCCCCAGCCTGAACCGATGCCTACGCCGGTTAAATCGGGGAATTCTATCTGCTCAGCCGGAGTTACGGCTTCATCGCCTATCAGTTCGGCATAGCCTTGGGCATCGCGCCGATAAACGCCCCAGAAAATCTCGCCCATACGCGCATCCATGGCGACAAAGGCGACGCTATCATCATTCTTATCAAAAAAATCCTGAGCAATAGCAGCCAAGGTAGACACGGGAACTACCGGCAAGTCGGCGCCCAAAGCAATGCCCTGAATTACGCCGGTGGCGATGCGTACGCCGGTAAACGAGCCGGGGCCGCGACTGAACGCCAGCGCATCCAGCTGTTTCGGCTTTAAACCCGCCTCTGCCATTAATGAATCGATCATCGGCAAAATCAACTTGGTATGTTCTTTGGGGGCCAGCTCAAAGCGCTCGGTAACTGCCCCATCAATAAACAACGCTGCCGAGCAGGCTTCGGTCGATGTTTCTACTGCCAATAATTTCATTGCTCTGTCTCTTCCTGAAAAAATGCCCGTACCTCTTCTATGTCGCGGGTGCGCTTCATGGCCGGTACGCTGTCTAAAAATATCTGGCCGTAAGATTTCTTTAACAAGCGCGGATCGCACACCATCAATACGCCCCGGTCTGTTACGTCGCGGATCAATCGGCCTATGCCCTGCCTTAACGCTATCACGGCGGTGGGCAGCTGGTATTCAAAAAACGAGTTCCGCCCCTGTTTGGTCATCGCGTCCAGTCTCGCTTTTAACACCGGATCTCCGGGGGATGCGAAAGGCAATTTATCGATAATGACGCAGGATAAGGCCTCCCCCCTGACGTCCACGCCTTCCCAAAAGCTCGATGTGCCCAGCAACACGGCATTGCCCGCTGCTTTAAACTGCTCCAACAACAAAGCCTTGGGACGACTGCCCTGTATCAGCAACGGAAAATCGATTTTTTTCTCCAGCAATTCGGCCGCCTGTTTCAGCGCGCGATGACTGGTAAACAGGAAAAACGCCCTGCCCTTGCTGGCCTGCAACACCGGCACCGCAAACTCGACGATGGTAGGGATAAACTCGGGATCATTGGGCTGGGGCAAACCTTTAGGATGATAAAATAGCGACTGATGGGCATAATCGAAAGGGCTGCCCCAACTTTCGCTGGTCGCATTGCTAAGCCCCAGGTTATTGGCGAAATGATCGAACTTGTTCGCCACACTTAAGGTCGCCGAGGTAAAAATCCACGCCGCCTGATGTTGCTGCATAAAGGAGCGGAATTCCGCGGCTATATCCAGCGGCGTTCGACTCAAGGTAAAGGTATTTTTATAGGTTTCATACCAGCGTATCCATTTGCCGCTGTTGTCTTCGATAATAATATTTAACTGTTGAACCAGATCCTCCGCGCGTTTAAAACACGAGTCCAGGCCTTTGGTTTTAACCGACGCCAGCTCCAGTTGATCGGCCAGGCGCTGCAACTGGTCTTTAACCGCATTCAAGCTCGCAGCTATTTTGGGATTGTTTTCGATGTCCTGCCAATCGCCCCGTTTAAGTTCGATGCCGAACGCCAGCCTCATGTCTTTCACCTCATGTTCAAGGTCTTCACAGGCGGTGCGTAACGCGGGCATGTCGGTGGCATCTTTGAAATATTCCATCAACGCATCTTTGGCCAGATCATTCAGTTGCTTGGCGCTGACGGTAATGCCTAAAAAATTGGATGCGGTATCGGCCAGTTGGTGCGCCTCGTCGATGATAACCACCTCGGCATTGGGCAATAACTCGCCAAAACCGCTGTCGCGTATCGACCAGTCTGCGCACAGCAAATGATGATTAACCACCAGAATCTCGCATTCCTGCGCTTTTTTTCTGGCCTTGACCAGAAAACACTCGGCGTAATCCGGGCAATCCTGCCCCAGGCAATTATCCAGTGACGAAGTCGCCTGATACCAGACCGGGTCGGCCTCGGCCACTTCGGACATTTCCGAGGTATCGCCTGTTTTGGTGCGTTTCGACCAGGATTTGATTTTTGCCAGAGCAACGGCATCTTCCTTGCTGAAACCCTGCGTGGACGTCAATGCGTTTTGCAGCCGATAGGTGCATAAATAATTACTGCGGCCTTTTAACAGCGCGGCGATGAACGGCGTTTTGATCGCCTTGCGGATTACCGGCAAATCCTTGTTAAACAGCTGATCCTGAAGATTTTTGGTGCCGGTCGAAATTATGACTTTTTTGCCGGATAAAATAGCAGGCACCAGATAGGCAAAGGTCTTGCCGGTTCCGGTTCCGGCTTCGGCGATTAAATTCCGGTTTTCTTCAATGGCATGGGCGATGGCCTCGGCCATTTCAAGCTGGGCCGCCCTCGGCTGATAGCCGGGGATTACTTCTGCCAAGCCACCTTCACTGCTGAAAAATACTTCTAGTTCTGTCAATTGAGTCTCTTGCACTATTTATTACTTACTATTCAACCGCAAGTACAGTCTGTAGTCTGTAGGTTGGGCATGCTTTTTATGCCCAACATTGCGAGTTTC
>CAZAUB010000399.1:0-2775 GCA_964488195.1 uncultured Methylobacter sp.
CACGCAATAACTCGACAAACTCATGCGCAGGCACCGGTTTGCTTTTGATATAGCCCTGATACATATCACAACCTTTTTCCTGCAAAAATGCCAACTGCTCAGGTGTTTCAACGCCTTCGGCCAAGACTTTAAAACCCAGAATATGCCCCATCGCGACAATGGTAGCGGCGATTTCCATATCATCTTGATGAAAAGGAATGTCGTCGATAAAGCGCTTGTCAATTTTCAATACATCCAGCGGAAAGTGTTTAAGATAAGCGAGGGACGAATAACCGGTGCCGAAATCATCAATGGCAAGACGAACGCCTTGAGCGCGGAGACTATTAAGAATGCCCGCTGCGTTATCCTGATTTTCCATCAGTCCGCTTTCGGTTATTTCCAATTCCAGTTGCTGAGACGGAAAACCGGTGTCGCTCAGCACCGTAGCCACCAACGCACAAATGTCGCCACGACGGAATTGGTGCGGGGACACATTGACCGCTAAAGTTAGCGGCGGCAAACCCTCATCCAGCCAAAGGCGGCCTTGCCGACAGGTTTCGCGTAACACCCAGCCGCCAATCTCCACGATCAGCCCGGTTTCTTCGGCAATGGGGATAAACCGGATTGGCGGAACCAGCCCCTCTACCGGGTCTTGCCAACGCACCAATGCCTCGGCACCGACGATGCGTCCACTGGCAATATCCACCTGCGGCTGAAAAAAAACGCGCAGCTCCTGTTGCTCAATCGCACGGCGCAGCCGTGTTTCCAACGCTATGCGCTCTCGGGCAGCGAGGGTCAGGTCTTCAGAAAAATAGGCAAAGCAGCCGCGCCCGGCGTCTTTAGCCTGATACAACGCGGCGTCGGCATGATCCATAAGCATCTCGGGGCTGTCGCCATGTTGCGGATACAGGCTAATACCGATGCTGGCGCCAATCTGGACGTTGTCGCTCTGGGTCAGACAAAAGGGTTCAGTTAAATCAGCGATGATTTCTTTAGCCACCCGTGCCGCATCTTTCGGCTGTGCAATATCTTCCAGCAACACGATAAACTCATCACCACCCAAACGAGCCACCATGTCGACATCGCGCAATCTTGCCGTAATGCGTACAGCGACTTGTTGCAACAATTCGTCGCCTGCCAAATGCCCCAAGCTGTCGTTAACCGCTTTAAAGCGATCCAGATCAAGCATCAATAATCCCAGTTGCTTGCCGTCACGTCGCTCCACATTAATGCCGTGTTTTAGTCGCTCCTGCAACAGTAGGCGGTTGGGCAGCCGGGTGAGCGGATCATAGAAGGCCAGTTGTTTGATTTGCGCCTCAGCGATCTTACGCTCGGTGACGTCAGTATGTATGCCAATATAATGAGTAACTACGCCATCGCTTCCTTTTACCGCAGTAATGGATAACCATTTGGGATAAATTTCGCCATTCTTGCGTCGATCCCAGATTTCTCCCTGCCAGGTGCCGATGCTCAGAACGCTCTCCCACATCGCCGCATAAAAAGCCGCATCATGACGCCCGGATTTGAGTATGCTTATTTTCTGACCCACAGCCTCCTGTTCCGTGTAGCCGGTAGATTCGGTGAAGGCTTTATTGATCCGTAGAATGACGCTTGCCGTATCAGTGATGACCATTGCTTCCTGAGATTCGAACGCGACGGCGGCGATGCGTAAATCCAGCTCTACTCGTTTGCGCTCGGTGATGTCGCGCATAAAAGCACAGAACTGCTGGAATTCAGGCAGGAAGGCGACTGATACTTCAATATCAATGGTATGCCCATCTTTATGGCGGTGACGGGTTTCGAATAGGTCATAGCCCTGGTCAACGATTTTTTCAATATGCGTTTTTATTTGCTCCGGCCCTTCTATTGCCTCCAATTGACTGACATGCATATTCACCAGTTCATCAATCGAATAACCGCTTATTTCTGCATAAGCCTCATTCACTTGCAGTATATTGCCCATCAAATCGATTATCCAAAACCCGTCCAAAGATATATCAATCATCGCTTTGATTTGATTTAATACCCGATCAGCCTGCTTACGCTCGGTGATGTCCTGCGCACTACCCACCATGCGTAGCGGTCTTTTCATCTCATCGTATTGCAAGCCACCGCCGCCACGGATAAAACGGATGGCGCCATCCGGCAGCATAATACGGAAATCCAGTTCCTTCGGCTCCTTCCCAGCCTGACAGTCATAGGCCCACATTTTCATTGCGGCACGATCATCGGGATGGATCAAATCCAGAAACGTTGTCATGGAGTGTCCGAATGTCTCCTGCTTAACGCCATAAATTTGATACATTTCGTCCGACCAGCTAATGTAACCGGTCGCCAGCTCCACAGACCAACTGCCGACATGGGCGATGCGCTGTGATTCAGACAACATCCGCTCTTTGTCCTGTAACTGTTGCTGTGCTTGTTTACGTTCGGTAATATCGATTGCCGAACCGATGTAACCGGTAAATACGCCGTTTTCATCATAAAGCGGCAAGCCTTTATCTAAAATCCAGCGCCAGTCACCATTCGCGCTGCGTAGGCGGTATTCTGTGGTAATGGCTGCCTGAACTTCGGTGTTTTGATAATACGCCGCGAACGCAGTTTCCCTGTCATCGGGATGAATAGTGCTGATCCAGTCCCCATGCGTCATAGTCTGTACCGAATCAAGACCTGTAAAATTAAGCCAGGATTGATTGACAAAAGCAGGTTCCCCCACGGCATCGGTAATCCAGATCATAATGGGTGAGCTGTCGGCCATCCGGCGAAAACGCGCCTCACTTGCCCGTAGCGTAGCCT
>CAZAUB010000400.1:0-2775 GCA_964488195.1 uncultured Methylobacter sp.
TTAATCAATTGCCTGAGTATATGATTGAACGCAGCTGGATTCCTTCATACTGCAAAGCCTAAAAAACAGACTGTCCTTGCACCTTTTACCTTGAACCTGATTTTTTCATGTTTTTAATACCAGATCCCGTAGCCCGTTTCTTTCATCGCATGGCATCCCCGCCGCATTTTTACGCGTTTACCGAGCGATTAATGCCGTGGCTGGTGGTTATTTTTTTGTTGCTGACAGCCGCAGGTCTTTACGGCGGCCTGTATCTGGCACCAGCCGATTATCAGCAGGGCGATAGCTATCGCATTATCTATATTCATGTGCCCAGTGCCTGGATGTCATTATTCATTTATGTGGTGATGGCGGTTGCGGGTGCAATAGGTCTGGTCTGGCGTATCAAGCTGGCGGAGATTGTGGCTATCAGCAGTGCGCCGGTCGGCGCAAGTTTTACCTTTATCGCGCTGGTGACAGGTTCCTTGTGGGGTAAGCCGATGTGGGGAACCTGGTGGGTCTGGGATGCGCGGTTAACGTCCGAATTGATATTGCTGTTTTTGTATCTGGGTGTGATCGGGCTTTACGGCGCAATAGACGACAAGCGCACCGCGTCCAGAGCAGTGGCTATTTTAGCCCTGGTCGGCGTGGTCAATATCCCGATTATTCATTACTCCGTCGAGTGGTGGAATACGTTGCACCAGGGGCCGACGGTAACAAAAATGGATAAGCCATCCATTCATGTCAGCATGTTAATACCTCTATTGCTGATGGCGGTATCATTTAAATTTTATTACTTGATCGCCATGTTGCAGCGGGCGCGTATCGAATTATTACTGCGCGAACGCAATGCGCAGTGGGTTAAGGCTATGGTATTGGAGTCAAAACAATGAGCATGCAGGAGTTTTTCGCAATGGGCGGTTATGCCTTTTATGTCTGGACCTCTTACGGCCTGACCTTGTGCGTGCTGCTTGCCAATATTATTATTCCAGTCGCGCAACGCAGACAGTTTTTACGCGCCCTGGCGCTCAAACAAAAACGGCAGTAAATCATGAAACCAGCTAGAAAACAGCGTTTAATGTTGATTGGCCTGATGATCATCGGAGCCGGTTTAGCCACGGGGTTCGCACTCAAGTCCTTTAATGAAAATTTGATGTACTTTTTTTCCACCACCGATGTCGTGGAAGGCAAGGCTCCAAAAGACACCTTGTTTCGCCTGGGCGGCATGGTCATTAAAGGCTCTGTGGAAAGGCCAAATGACGGGCTGATGGTGCGCTTCAAATTAACCGATTTCAGCAAGGATGTGACCGTCGAATACACAGGCATCCTGCCGGACTTATTCAGGGAAGGCCAAGGCATTGTTGCGCACGGCAGGTTAAATGGACAGGGCGTTTTCATCGCCGAAGAAGTGTTGGCCAAGCATGATGAAAATTACATGCCGCCGGAAGTGAAAGACAGTTTAAAAACCAAACCTATGTCAGTTGATGGGAAACCGTAATTGGTATAAACCGGAGATAAATAATGCATGCTATTGAATTTGAAGCGCAAACACACGATGGTATTGTTCAAATACCACCACAATATCAAGCTTGGCAAAATAAAACAGTTCACGTTATTTTATTAGAGACAGCTGAAAAACACGCACCAGGGCAGACGCCTCAATTTACTGCGGCAGTCCTTAATACTCAAAATTATCGCTTTGACCGTGAACAGGCCAATGAACGCTAATGTATTTTTTGATACGAATGTTTTGGTTTATCTGTATTCAATTGATGAGCCGGAAAAACAACAGGCGGCGTTAAAGCTAATAGAAGTGAGCGAAAATCGCTGGATTAGTACGCAGGTATTGAGTGAACTTAGCAATACATTGCGTAAGAAATTTAAACTGGAATATAGTAATATTGTTAATGTACTCGCTGAAATACAAGCGTCATTTCAGGTTATAACTGTTCAGCCGAGTACGATAGAACATGCCTTGCATCTTGCTCAAACTTATCGTTATTCGTATTACGATAGCTTAATTCTTGCGGCCTCTTTAGAAAAAGCATGCCACGTTTTATACTCAGAAGATATGCAGCATCAACAAGTCATTGATCAGCACACACCATTGTTAATCCGTTTGAAACTATAGAGCATCAATAATAATGATTGCAGAACTGGGGCATTTTTCGCTGATTCTAGCCTTGTGCATGGCTGTTGTTTTAGGGCTGTTGCCGATTATCGGCGCTTCCCGATCAATATCCGGCTGGATCGCTGTGGCAAGGCCCGCCGCATTTGGACAGTTGTTATTCATGGCGGTTTCATACGGTTGCCTAACCTATGGATTCTTGACGCATGATTTTTCGGTTAAATACATTGCCACTAATTCCAATACCGCTTTGCCTACCCTGTATTTAATTTCAGGAGTATGGGGTGCACATGAAGGCTCCTTATTATTATGGGGTTTGGTGTTGACGATATGGACAGGTTTAGTCGCACAGTTTAGTAAGAACATACCTGAGGCCACCGTCGCCCGCGTTTTAGGTGTGATGGGGCTGGTCTCTATCGGTTTCATCCTGTTTTTATTGCTGACTTCCAACCCGTTTGAACGCCTGTTTCCTGCGCCTTTGGAGGGACGGGACTTAAACCCCTTGTTGCAGGATCCGGGCTTGGCGATACATCCGCCGATGCTTTACATGGGCTATGTCGGCTTTTCCGTGGCCTTTGCTTTTGCCATTGCCGCCTTGCTTGAAGGTAGGTTAGATGCGGCCTGGGCGCGCTGGTCAAGACCTTGGACCAACATCGCCTGGATGTTTT
>CAZAUB010000401.1:0-2770 GCA_964488195.1 uncultured Methylobacter sp.
GCAAGTTTATAAACAAAGAGCTAGGGAAGATTTTTTTAACGTTATCCAGGCATAGACTGTCTGCATTCTAGCTAAATCCCAATGTCAACTTTCTCCTGGGTCTGGTTCTTTAGCAAGAAAACGGTAATCTTTAGAAATGACAGTAATACCGGATTCCGAGATAGCGAAACGGGCTGCATCGGCGGTGTGGTCGAACCCAATCCGCTCACCGGGCGGAATCCGTACATTTTTGTCGACGATACAGCGTTTTAATTGCGCCGTAGCGCCGACATACACTCCCTCAAACAAGATCGAATCTTCGACAACGGCATTTTCATCCACCTGAACTTGAGTGAACAAAATTGAATGCCTGATGGTTCCACCCGAAACAACTGTGCCGGTGCCGAGCAGAGAATTGATCACTTGTCCTTCCTGTCCGAGAGGTCCGGGAGACATCCGAGCTGGCGGGTTTTGTCCGTGGTAGGTACGAATGGCCCAGTCGGGCTGATATAGATCCAGCGGTGGAACCTGCGCGAGTAAATCCATATTCGCCGTGTAATAGGAATCGATTGTGCCAACATCACGCCAATATTTATCCTGCGTGACGCGACCAGTTTCACCGCCGAATGGATAAGCACATACGGTATGTGTATTGATGAGGCGTGGAATAATGTCTTTGCCAAAATCATGGTTTGATGCGGCAAGGTCTTGGTCGACTTGCAATTCGCGACTGAGTAAGTCCATGTTGAAAATGTAAATACCCATTGATGCCAGCGCACGGTGTGGATCGTTCGGCAGGGGCGTGGGATGATTCGGCTTTTCGTCGAATGCACGAATTCGCTGTGCGTCATCCACCGACATGATGCCAAAAGAGCTGGCACTGGCGAGTGGCACAGGCATACAAGCAATGGTTAGCTCCGCTCCCTGTTCACGGTGAAACTGGAGCATTGCGGCATAATCCATCCGATAAATGTGGTCTCCAGATAAAATTACTACATAGCTGGCATTACTGCGCTCAAGCAGGTAGAGGTTCTGGCGGATGGCATCGGCTGTCCCGGAATACCAGGATCCGCCGGTTCGCATCTGTGGCGGCACGGGCGTGATATATTCGGATATTTCCGGGTTAAAGATAGACCAGCCATCGCGCAGATGCTTTTGTAGTGAGTGCGACTTATATTGAGTCAGCACCAGCACCCGCCTCAATCCTGAATGTAGGCAGTTTGACAGGGTAAAGTCGATGACCCGGTAATTACCCCCGAACGGCACCGCTGGCTTAGCCCGGTCGGCTGTCAATGGATGAAGCCGCGAACCCACGCCGCCGGCAAGAATAATGGTCATGGTTTTATCGAGCATCTGTCACCTCGTCAATTGGACCTATAAAAGTAAGAGGCTGTCGGTTAGTTTAGTCACAGTGTGCATGTTTCCGTTAACAGAGCGTAAAAGGGCTGCGTAAAGAGGGCCAGACAGATTCGTTAGCTTGCTTTCTGAAGGGTTTGTTACCATAAACCATTCTGATAATTTCCCTTTTTGCGTCCAGCCAGTCACGAAGCTCATTTCCAGGCGTAAACGCGCGCTTTTCAGCTTTGTAATAAGCCGCTTCGGCGATCATCGATTTAAGATTCAAATCAAGTTCGTATTCTGGAACTTGGTTTTCCGGGGTAAATCCAAACTTTACCAGACCTAGAAAAGTCTGTGGTGAGCTGTTTTTAATACCGATTTCCGCAGGCTCCAGTTCTGCCAACGTGCCAAAAAGACAATCCCATATCGAAAAGACCGCGCCGTAGTTATTGTCGTGTTCGTTACGCTCCGTTGAATGGTGCGCGCGGTGCAAATAGGGCACGATAATGACTTGCCCCAACCGTTTTTCACCGTAAAATGAAATGTTGGTGTGATGCAACATGATGAACAAGGTCAATAGGGCTTCATTAGTGAGCACCATCGTTTGGTCTACGCCGAGCAACGTAATGTAAGCCGTTTTCAAAACGGTGATGATTAACAGCTCCACAATGTGTATCCGAAATGCGGTTGAAACATTTAAATAGGGATCGTTGTGATGCACTTTGTGAAACATCCACAGGCTATCAAAACTGTGACTGGCTCTATGCCAGAAATAGAGCAGTAAATCGAGCAATAGAAACGATAGCAGGGCCTTCCATGTCGGATTTGAGATATAACTGAGTAGCCCCTGGCCGGAATAGTGTCCGGCCACCATCACTAAGGGGGCTGCCGACAATGACGAGATAATGATACTGTTAAAAACAAACAGACTCACATTTGTTTGATAAGACCGCCGCAACTGTTTAAGGGGCAAGCTGCGCTTTGGATAGTTAAGCTCAGCAGCCGATAGTACGACAAATACAATAAGCAGGGTAAATGCCGCTAATTCCCCTGACATGCTTGATAGCCAGATTAAATAGGACTCAAGAAAGGTGGTTAATGATGTAATTATGTTAGTCATTGCCTTTTCCTCGATACAAAACTACGCAAACTTAGTGCAACGATATCTTAAGTAAAGGCAGTGATAATTCTGATTTGTTCAGCTTCTTGACTTAAGGACATGCATTGATTAAGCCTTTAATTAATTAGCAGCAAATATCGCGCCATAAGTTGTTTGTTAGTCGGGAAAGGCCGCAATGTGCAGCCTAAATTATTTATAATAATTGATTAATAAGGCTTTTTTTTATAAATAAAGGGGGTGTGAGACTGTTGAAATGCGTGGGAAAAGTTTATTTTTTAGCTGGTTGATTGCATTAGTCTGGTGCAACTGTTTCTTTTATGCACCAATTGCATC
>CAZAUB010000402.1:0-2765 GCA_964488195.1 uncultured Methylobacter sp.
GATCCATGCCGTAACCGCGCGGCGGCTGCAAAGCCACGAAGCTGTTGCCCAGTTCAATGCCTGCCAACGCGAGATGACCGTCATGCACATAAGCCTCGCCCGGCGCTGCCCCCCATTGTACGGCCATTTTCTGCTGCATTTCTATCGGCAGGTCGTCAAACCACGCTGCATATTGCGCAGCCGATACGCGTCCGACAGCATGAGCTAGCTGTTCGCTGGTCAGATAGGTATTGTCGTAAGCGCAACGGTCGATCAGTTCGTGTATCAACGCCGTGCCGCTTTCCGGCAGTTTGCCGATGTTATAACCGGCGGCTTGCATCGCTTGCAGGATCTGCATTAGCGACGCCGGTGCATCCAGGCCGACCGCATTACCGATTTGCGAAGCCTTGCTGTTGGAGTTGGTAAACACAAAGGCGATGCGCTTATCGGCATTGTCCAGGCGTTTAAGCCGCGTAAAGCGTGAGGCGATTTGGGCAATACGTGCGACCCGATCCGGCAGCGGTTCGTATTCGATCAGTTCATTCGACAGGCCGGAGGCTTTCGCCTTGAACGACAGCGGTACGGTGATGATGCGCCCGTCAAATTCCGGCAATACCACGTTCATTGCCGCATCCAGCGGATTGAGGCCGCGCGCCGATTGTTCCCACTGATGCTGCATCATGCCGCTGGTGATGGCTTGCAGCACAGGCACATTGAGCTGTTCCAGTACAGACACCGACCAGCCTGCAGGTGTAGCGCCGCCGGGGGTGATTTCGCCCATCGCAAAGGCGGTGGTGTTAATCAGTACGTCGATATGCGCGCCTTGTTTGCCGCTAAAGTATTGCAATGCTGTAGGAAAGGCATCATCGCTATGGCCTGTGCGCAATGACGAGGTGAACACGGGCAGCACATTCAGGCCAAGTTTTTCCAACTCATTGACCAACGCATCGATAAAGCGCGTGTTGCCACTCATCCAGTGGGCGCGGTAAAACACGATGCCCACGCTAGCCCGTTCCGGCGCTCGCAGGGCAAGCCAGTCGTCTATGTAGGCGTCTTGGGATAAATCGGGGTGATAAATGCCGTGTTCGGGCAAATCGACAGTCGGTTCAAAACCAAAGCCTGTCAGTAAAAAATGATCGGAAAGGTAGCGCAACAGCTGCGCCATATTGACGCTGCCGCCAGCCTGGAAATAGGCCTGTACTTGATGCAGTACATCGGATGATACGGTGGAAGCGGCCGCCAATTCGGGATCCGGTTCGCCAGTACCGCTGATCGCGATTAAGTGCTGTCCCTGACTTTTAGCGTAACGCACCAGATCGGCAAAGCCGGGCACGCTGCCGAGACGACCCAGCACGCGTAGCACGATGATGCGAGCCGAAGCAAGTTGATGCTCCAATAGCTCGGCCATTTGCGCATCGCTTTCCAATGCCTGCAAGTTAATGCCGGTTACCTGAGAGAAACCTTCCGGCATTTGCGTCAGCGCGCTTTGCAGCACCATTAGGTCGTTGGGCGCATGGGTCAGCAGGGCAATAGGCGCATTCATATCAGACATCGCCAGTACCCAAACGGTGAAAAACGTGTTCGCTGACTTCGGTGCCTTGTTCCAGATGTTCGCTTACGATGCGCTCCAGCACTGTCTCATTGGTACAGGAATACCAAACGCCTTCAGGATAAACGACCAGGATCGGACCGTTTTTGCAGACGGCAAAACAGTTTGAGCGGGTACGTTTCACTTTGATGTGAGGGCGAGCGTCGATTTTTTGACCCAGCTGTTGAAACATCTCGGTTTGTGTGTTGTTGTCAGAGCAGCGCGAACCGGTACACATCAATACATGTTTGTCATGGGTTCTCATAAATCTTTTTTATAAAACTGCCCCATCAAACCGCCTATGGTCAGCCAAAAGACAGCGTTGGCAAAAACGGTGGCGACTATAAAAGATTGCGCCAATTCGGCAGGCGTAGCGCTGCTGTAAACTTCCGGCTGCGGCGCACCTATTAAATGAGGTGCTGCGAGCAATACCGCACCGAAAATTTTGTTAGTCTTGGTTTTGGCAAAAGCCAGCAGCGACAGACCGAAACCGGTATCAAGCACCGTTATCAGCCACCAACTTTGCCGATCTGCCAGTTTGGCAGCTGTTGTGCCGGGAACTTCCGGCGGTAATCCTAAAGACGGCGCAACGAAAAAGGTTAGGTAACCCGCCAGTCCCCACAACAGCCCCATGCGCCAACTGCCGGGGCGGCCGCGCAAACACATGACAGCGCCAATCAGCAGGGCAAAACCCACGCCTAGGCTGATATTGGCTACCGCTGTAAAAAACGTCCGCTCCCAACCATTTTCAGGCTGCCAGTCGTGGTGTTCGTGGCTGTTTGCCGCATTGGCAACGGCCGCAGCTTCCTCGTACACTTCGGCTTGGAGCAAGGTTGGGATGACTTGAATTTGTTGGACGGCGGTTAATAACAAACCCGCCAGCAAGCCCGTCCAGAGAGCCGCAGTAACAAGCTCTCTGAAAGTGGTCAGATTAAACATTAATGGCACGGAAAACTGGCGGAATGTCGTCCATCATGAGCAGCGTTATGCAGTTGTGCGGTTTCAGCGAAACCGGCAGCGTACAACAGCGACAAGCCAAGCATACCTGCCAGCATAGCGGGTAGTATTCTGTCTGAAATCCCCCTGCCTTCGGCTTCCCCCTTTGATAAAGGGGGATCGAGGGGGATTTTTTGAGCGTTGTCGAGCAAAACAGGTGTTGATGACATGTGTTTTCTCCTGGGTAAAGAGACAGCAAAGC
>CAZAUB010000403.1:0-1592 GCA_964488195.1 uncultured Methylobacter sp.
GCCGCGTTGGGTTGGAATAGCATCACCAACAGTAGGCGCTTTACGACTGCATGGATGCAGAAGGTAGAGCAATGCAGGAGCAATTGCCGAGGCGACCCAGCCTACCATGCTTGGTGATCTTATTTCGTGTTCTTACCAAGCCCCCGTATTTTCCATAGAAAGCCACGGCTCTGTTGGTGCAAGCGGCGCACCTTTTTGCAAAAACTCGATGGAAATCTGATCCGGTGAGCGTATAAATGCCACCTGCCCGTCACGCTACGGACGGTTGATGACTACCCCTGCATTCATCAATTTTTGGCAGGCCTCATAAATATTATCGACTTCAAAAGCCAAATGACCGAAGTCTACAACACCAAAAGCATGAACTCATCAATCCAGTGCACAGAAAAGCACCGCCTAAAGCGTCTAAATTTGGCATTAAATGCCAAACTTAGCCGTTTGTCCTTTGTAATGCTTTGTTAGCTGCCAATTCTTCAAGGCGTTCGGCCAACCATACTTTTATGATGGACTGCCGAGTTACACCCACCCTGCTCGCCTCTCTATCTAATGACTCAATCATCCAGGCAGGAAAATCAACATTCACTCGCTTTTGGTCTTGCATGGTTCTCTTTGCTTTAGATAAGTCCAAGACATTTTGAATGTCATCACCCTCATCAAAATTCTTGTCAAATTCATTAGCTTTCATATAAGGCTACCTCTTCTTTTCGTGATCTGCGGACAGATATAATTCTAATGCATGTTCCTCGGTACGTGATTACGCCAGACCAATGCTTTTCTGCAATGACACCAATAATTAAAAAACGAGGCTCATCTTCTGTTATTACTGGAATTTCAAGCAGGTCTGGATCATCCCAAAGCTTTTGCGCATCCACAAAGTCTACGCCATGCTTTTCGAGATTTGCTCGACTCTTATTTTCATCAAATTCAAACTCAATCATGGTATAAAAAATATACCAAAACTAATCAGGTGGCAAGTATAAGATGGTGGACTCATAACAAAGCTAAGCAAGCGGGCATGAGCCGCTTAGATTCCTACCAACTCCCCGTATTTTCCATAGAAAGCCACGGTTCCGCAGGTGCAAGCGGCGCACCTTTTTGCAAAAACTCGATGGAAATCTTATCCGGTGAGCGTATAAACGCCATCCGGCCGTCACGCGGCGGACGGTTGATGACTACACCGGCATCCATCAATTTTTGGCAGGTTTGATAAATATTATCGACTTCAAAAGCCAGATGGCCGAAGTTGCGCCCGCACTGATAATCTTCGGTATCCCAGTTGTAAGTCAGTTCCAGTAACGGTGCGTGCATTTTCTTGGCTTGGTCGGCATCCAGCGGCGCATGCAGATAGACCAGTGTAAAACGACCGGCTACACTTTCCATCCGGTCGCATTCGACCAGACCCAGTTTGTTGCAATAAAAATCGAGCGATTCATTCAGGTCATGGACCCGAACCATGGTGTGTAGATAACGCATAGTGTTACTCCTTATGAATACTTGGTTTTAATTTCAGCATGCCGGTAACAATCGATGGTGTGATCGTTGACCATGCCGGTCGCTTGCATGTAAGCATAACAAATGGTGCTGCCGACAAA
>CAZAUB010000403.1:1692-2748 GCA_964488195.1 uncultured Methylobacter sp.
CAACAGTGCGTTGATTTTCTTGTCATCGTAACCTGCAACTGTTTCGGCATCAAAATTATCGAAGGCTTTTCTGTATCCATCTCGTTTGTTCAAAATGGTCACCCAACTTAAACCCGCCTGAGCACCTTCAAGTATAAGAAACTCAAACAGCAGCCGGTCGTCATGTACCGGTACGCCCCATTCGAGATCGTGATATTGCTGTTCAGACGGGCTGGATAGCGCCCATGTGCATTTTTTCATTGATGTTCCTGGCGTAAAAACATTCTCATTGCTGTTTATCGTATAACAGGAGTGCAAGCTTTGCCTACATGGATGTAGGTAAGGGGCGTGAGCAGGAGCGGAAGCTTTGCTTGCCCGTTAACAATGAATCGCATCACTTGCAGGCACCAAAAGTAGGCGCTTTAGGCGAAGCCTGCACTCCATCCTTAAGTTGATGCGTATGGCCCATTAATGCCCGGCGGGTTGACAATCTCCACCTCAAACCGCATCATCAATCCATGTTATCTACTGACCATTTTATCCCATGAGTAATGACAACCTGCAAATCCGTCGTATCGCTATCGATACCTACCATGAAAACGTCGCTTATCTGCATCGCGAGTGCGGTATTTATCGGGCCGAGGGTTTTCAGGCGCTGTCTAAAATCCAGGTTAGCACCAACGGTTCCAAGGTGCTTGCCGTTCTTAACGTAGTCGATGACAGCTCCATCGTGCAGCCGGGGGAGCTGGGTTTGTCCGAGCAGGCATTTGCGCAGCTCAATGTCGCTGAAGGCTGTTTAGTCACCGTCAATCATGCGGAAGCGCCAAAGTCCATGGATGCAGTGCGCCGCAAAATTAACGGCGAACGTCTCGATCAGGATGACTTTAACAGCATAACCAATGATATTGTTGAAACCCGTTACTCAAAAATGGAAATGGCTGCATTTCTGGTTGCGACCGGGCAAAACAATCTTGATCGTGACGAACTGTTTTTTCTTACCCGCGCCATGCTGCAATCCGGCGATACCATGAACTGGCATGAATCACTGGTAGCCGATAAGCATTGCATCGGCGGCAT
>CAZAUB010000404.1:0-2738 GCA_964488195.1 uncultured Methylobacter sp.
GCAGCATGTCCAATACGACCGAGCCGCCGTGGCCTTGAAGTTCAAGGATGTCTTCGCCGGTGTATGAGGCGGGAGCCGGAAAATACAGGGTGATGCCGGAGTCGATCACTGAGCCGTCATCATCGATAAATGATGAATACAAGGCCAGTCTGGGAGTTAATGGTTTGTTGATGAGGTGTTTGGCGATATCATGAACCAACGCGCCCGAAATGCGGATGATACCAACACCGCCGTTCCCTGGCGGTGTCGCAATGGCTGCAATGGTATCCAGGTTTTCAATATCCACGTATTACGGCATTTTAGCGATCTGCTTGGTGATATACGATTGTTGAATGATGGACAGGGTGTTGTTGATAACCCAGTATAAAACCAGACCGGCCGGAAAAAACAGGAAGAATATAGTAAAGACGATCGGGAACATCTTCATGACTTTGGCCTGTATCGGATCAATCGGCGCAGGGTTTAAGCCTTGCTGGATTTTCATGGTGATGCCCATGATGACCGGCAAGACAAAGAAAGGGTCTTGTATCGATAAATCCTGTATCCATAACATGAATGGCGCTTGACGGAACTCGACGGTTTCGCTCAATACCCAGTATAAACACATGAATACCGGAATCTGCACCAAGATGGGCAAACAGCCACCCAAAGGATTGACCTTTTCTTTTTTATACAGCGCCATCATTTCGGTATTGAAACGCGGTCTGTCATCGGCAAAGCGTTCTTGCAGCTCTTTAAGGCGCGGCTGAATTTTGCGCATTTTAGCCATCGATTTGTAGCTCGATTGCGATAATGGGAAGAACAGCAATTTAATGCACAGTGTTACGCCGGCGATTGCCAAGCCCCAGTTGCCGATGGCATCGTGAATCTGGTTCAACAGCCAATAAATGGGCTTGCCGATAAAGGTTAAGAAACTGTAATCGACGGTCAACTCAAGGCCCGGCGCTGTTTTTTCCATCATCGGCTGGATTTTAGGCCCGGCGAATAATTGGGCGACAAACTGGGTATCTGAATCGGCGTTTACGGTGACCGGTGCAGAATAAGTCCCGATTACATAATGTCCGTCATTCAGTGATTTGGTATAAAAATGATTTTCCTGATCGGCAGGTGGAATCCACGCAGAAGCAAAATAATGCTGAATCAGCGCTGTCCAACCGCCTTTGGTTACAACATCAAGATTTTCATCAACCATGTCGTCATAACTTATTTTTTGGTATTTGTCTTTTTCGGTATAGATAACGCCGCCAGCATAAGCTCTCATGCCGCCGGTCAGCATGCCGCCGCCACTGCTTGTATCCGGCGCTCTAAGCAACTGGCTGTATTGTCTGCCGGACCAAGGTTTGCCGGAATTGTTTTTGACTTTTTGCGCCAGTGTTATCTCGTAACTACCGCGCTTGAAGGTGAATGATTTGGTGATAGCCAGACCGTTGTTATCAGTCCATGTTATGGGTACTGTTAAACTATCTTCGCCCTCTTTTAAGTCGTAATTGGTCTTATCATTTTTAAATACCGTGTGATGATTTGGCGCAGTCGCTAAACCGCTGTCGGCAATTAAGCCGCTTTGAGCGACAAATAATTTTTCCTGATTGCTGTCAAACAAGCGTACCGGCGCGGTGTTTTTTTCCGCAGCGGATAAACCGACCATTGCGCGTAATTTATCTACGGCGGTATTGGCTTTTTCTACCGGATAGCTGAGTAAATCCAGATTCTGGATTGTACCGCCTTGCAGATCAATTTCCAGTGCCAGCACATCGGTTTTAACGGTGATGATATTGGCAGACGACATCGTTGCCAATGGAACGGCTACGGTATTTTGTTCTGCCGCTTCTGTTTGGGCTGCTGCACCGGTGGCGACAGGTAAATCTTCTTTGGCGCTGGCAGCTTCCGGGTCTGCAACAACAGCTGCGACTTCAGGTTTCGGGCCATAATCCAGTTGCCAAGCTTGTTGCAGCATAAAAATCAGCATTGCAAAAGTAACGATCAGTACAAATCTTATGTTATCCATTCTTATTACCAAATTTTTCTGGAACGGGATCGATGCCACCTTCATGGAACGGATGGCATCTTAATAATCTTTTTAAGGTGAGATAAGAGCCGATAATGGCTCCATGGAGCTGAAGCGCTTCCAGAGAATAACTTGAACAACTTGGATAGAAACGACACCTATCGCCAAGCAAAGGGCTAATAAAGTATTTATAAAACTTTATAATTGCTATCAGCATGAATCGCATCGGGATACCAGCTTAAGCCAATGCCTTTCCAATGATTTTCTTAACAAATCCAGCGGAGCATCTACGGCTTCTCTACGAGCCAAAACAACAATATCTATATTCCCCAAACCATGTTGTTTTATTCTAAAGTTTTCCCGAACAGTTCGTTTAATCACATTCCTGTGCACGGCCTTTCTTATATTTTTTTTAGCGATTGCCAAGCCCAGCCGTGGATGATCAAAATCATTCTTTATGGCTAATAGGGTAAAATATTGGTCGCTTGATTTTACAGGCTTAGCAAAAACTTTTTTATATTCAGCCGGTTTTTTTAACCGTAACTGCGGGGGGAAACTAAAAACTTCTTCAGCCACACAACCGTTAACTATACGGTTAACTGGGCGCGACCTTTTGCTCTACGAGCATTGATAACTCTACGGCCACCTACGGTTGCCATTCTTGCGCGAAACCCGTGAGTTCTGGCGCGTTTAATTTTACTGGGTTGGTATGTTCTTTTCATTGTACTTAAGG
>CAZAUB010000405.1:0-2733 GCA_964488195.1 uncultured Methylobacter sp.
GGCGGGCAGACACTGATGAGCAGCGAGCATTCTGCACAGAGATTCTCTACGGTCTGAGCATCTCGAAGACCGAATTTTGCCGCCCGGTCGCGGGTTCCGGCGCTGCGCCCTTCGGAGACCCAATAGACCTGATGCCCGTTATGCTGAGCCGAGGCGGCAATAGATATACCCATTTCACCGGGATGAAGAATGCCGATCCGCTGTGGTGTCATGCGATTAACTCCTAGGACAACGGGCATCAAAGTCATCAGAAGTAAAGCACCGCAACGTCAGGCGGTTTGTCTGGATTGGCATGAATGGGTTGGGCGCACGCTTATTTTGATTACTCAGCCAAGTTTAGCATCAAGATAATGCAACAGTGTCCGCGTCGCATTTATCACGAGCATTGCTTCATCTTTTTCCAAGAGGTCATCATTTGGATGCGCGACGCTTGCGTTATTCCGAATTGGGTTTAGTGCGTCCATAACATTAGAAAAGGATTGAAGGACGCGCTCAATCTCTTGTGAACGCGCGCCTAGATTTTGAAGCGCAGGATGATGTTGGCGTAGTAGCTTGAACAACCTTGTCATGCTGTCGTCTTTGCCGTATGCGATACCTTCCCTGTCGCAAACTGCACGTAAGTAGCCATGTAAGGCCGTATGAACTCGGTCAACTCCGCTAACTGCGCCATTTGCCTGAATCAGGGTTTCAACATCGCCAATTGCTCGTTCAACAACTGCGCTGGTAATTTTGGGCTCAGGGCTTGCGACTGGGGATGCGCCTTCCAATCTGCGGGCTATATGGAGCAATTCGTCGTAAAGTTCTTTGGTTCTAGTAGCGGGTTTGTTCTCAGCGTCGAGAGGAAATCTTTGCAGAACGCCACGAACAATTTTTGCTTGCACATCAGGGAGCGAATTTTTTAGAATGATAATAAACCTTTCGCGTGTAGTTCCCTGATATTGATAGGGGTCTATCTCAAGGTCGCAATACTCCTGATAAAACTCGGCGTGAGTACGGTAACTGAAGTCGCCAAGATAGCCGCCAGATACGCCAATATATCGGTTAACAACCTTCATTGCTTCTTGGTTCGTCAAGCCGGTCATAATTTGTCTCACGTAGGTTGCGGCAAGAGTGCGCACCAACGGGTGGCGCCAGCCGCCTGCGAGGATCTTGGAAAATTCGTTCGCCAACCCGAACGCTTGCAAGCAAGACTGGCCCATTTTACAAGCACGGCGCACTAACCGGGTGCATGCGGGGTCGGACCGTTGTTCGTTTACGCACGTTTACTGTTTGAAAGAAGCGCTTTCAAGACTTCAAAGCCTTGGCGAAGCGTGCCTCCTTGATGTTTGAGCCAATCATGAGCATTGTTGGGGTCAACAGAAAGCCAAGCTGTATCAGAACCTGATTGACCTCCATGTTGAGACGTGATTCCTGTGGCCTTGCCCCAACTATCAAGAATGAGTTTCTTGGGTAGTACCCAGCAATGTGCATCAAAGGGGCTTATACCAAGGCATATTGCAAGATGATAGTTTTGATCTCTCAACTGTTGAAACTTATAACCGCCGTTTTTCCATAATGTAGAGAACTTAATCTCGACTCTGTGGCCTTGGATAATTCGGTCAGCATCACTGTCAGGTGATCTTGTGACATCAAGCCCTTTGGCGGCACACCAGCCCGCTACAAGCTGTTCACCAATAGCACCTATTTGCCGGGAAGGACGGGATTTTATCCACGCAAATGGACTTCCTTGCCAAATAAGTTCATCTTCGGCATAGTCGCCACTCAGAGTTGCAGAAATTGTAGCCAATAGCTGTACTTCAGGGTCGGTGATAGAACGAGTCATGGTTTCACATTAACGTAGGCTGCGACGTGGGGGTAGTGTCATTGATGATTTCCTCGCAATTCACAAATTCAGGTTTATACACTGCCAATCGTTGTGCCATTACTTTGATTGCCTCGGCGTTATTGTCTATCAGCAACCAACCCCGATCATTTTTTGCGGCAGCTTCGCCTAGTGTGCCACTACCTGCGAAAAAATCCAAAACCATATCGTTAGGTCTTGAGTGTACTTTTATAATGCGTTGAAGGATGCCTAACGGCTTTTGGGTGGCATAGCCCGTTTTTTCTTTACCATTAGGACTTACAATGGTATGCCACCATACATCGGTTGGCGTTTTACCTTGAGCCGCTTTTTCCTCCCCCACTAAGCCAGGAGCCATGTAAGGGATTCGATCCATCTCGCCGTAATTGAAAGTGTAATTGTTCGGGTCTTTCGCGTACCACAGAATGTTATCATGCTTGGCAGGCCACTTGTTTTTTGAGCGAGCGCCGTAATCGTAAGCCCAGATAATTTCGTTGATGAATGATTCGCGACCGAATATTTCGTCAAGTAATATCTTGCAGTAATGCACTTCACGATAATCTATGTGAAAAAAGAAACTTCCATCAGGCTTTAGGATACGATAGGCCTCACGCAGGCGAGGCTCCAAAAAACCTAAAAAATCGTCAAAAGCATCTTCGTATCCGCTAACTCCTAATTTGACCGTTTTGTACCGCTTGCCTTGAAAGCCAACTCGATCTCCGTTTGCCTCATCGTGAACAGTTTGTATTCTGATGCGCTGTTGCCGTTTGCCAGTGTTGAATGGTGGATCAATGTAAATGAGATCCACAGATGCCGCGGGGAGGCCTTCAAGAACAGGTAAGTTGTCTCCGAAAAATATTTTGCTCATGTTGGGAAAACTAGGCTCCTACTCC
>CAZAUB010000406.1:0-2733 GCA_964488195.1 uncultured Methylobacter sp.
ATCTTACCGGCCAGTTCCTTTGCGCCCGCGAAGCGATTCGCGAATTTAAGCGACGCGGCGTGATCAGGGAAATTTCCTGTGCGGCGGGAAAAATCATCAGTATGAGCTCGGTACACGAGGTAATACCCTGGGCCGGCCATGTCAATTACGCTGCTTCCAAAGGTGGCTTGATGTTGATGAACAAGAGCCTGGCACAGGAAGTGGCGCCTTATCGCATCCGCGTCAACAGTGTCTGCCCCGGTGCCATTCGCACACCGATCAATCGCGATGCCTGGGAAACACCGGAAGCCTACGCCGACTTGATGAAACTGATCCCCTATAACCGCATCGGTGAGCCGGAGGATATTAGCCGCGCCGTGGTCTGGCTGGCTTCAGACGATTCTGATTACGCCAACGGCATCAGCCTGTTTATCGATGGCGGTATGACGCTTTATCCAGGGTTCGCAGAAGGCGGCTAAGCATGACATGCCTTCAGTCGTTACGTGAGCATTGGCCGGAATATTTAATGGAAGCTTGGGGATTGGGTATGTTCATGGTTTCGGCCGGTATAGTTGTGGTGTTGCTGGAAGCATCCGACTCGCCGATACCTGAGCTGATTCCTGATGCCAATCTGCGCCGGGCCATAGTCGGTATGGCCATGGGTTTGACCGCCATCGGTATTATTTATTCGCCCTGGGGCAAACAGTCCGGCGCACACATCAATCCGGCGGTCACCCTGACTTTTTTACGTCTGGGTAAAACGGCGGCGTGGGATGCGTGGTTTTACATCGTGTTTCAATTCATTGGCGGCACACTCGGTGTGCTACTGGTTTGGGCCGGTTTTGGCGACAGTTTCGCACATCCGCCGGTCGCCTACGTGGTGACCGTGCCTGGACCTGAAGGGGCATGGCTCGCCTTTGCCGCTGAAACACTGATCTCTATGGTTTTGATGCTAACGATTCTGGCGTTCACGAACACCAAAAGACTTGCTCACTACACGGGACTCGCCGCCGGTGTGCTGGTGGCGGTATTTATCACCCTGGAAGCGCCCTTTTCCGGCATGAGCATGAATCCGGCGCGCACCTTTGCCTCGGCCGCGCCAGCAGGCATCTGGA
The DNA here is from genome assembly GCA_964488195.1 of uncultured Methylobacter sp. Classification (GTDB taxonomy): domain Bacteria; phylum Pseudomonadota; class Gammaproteobacteria; order Methylococcales; family Methylomonadaceae; genus Methylobacter_A. The sequence goes on from CAZAUB010000406.1 coordinate 1,095, forward strand.
CATCGGGCTGGATCTATTTCATCGCACCTGTTTTGGGCATGTTAAGTGCGGTCGAACTTTATCGTTTGTCCAGATTCACCACCCTAAGAATGTGCGCAAAACTTGACCATCCCATAGACCGGCGTTGTATTCATTGCGGCTTCGGCGTCGAGAATGATAACCCTACACACATCGAATAAAGATGTTTAATTTCAGGCATTCATTATGACCGAACAACATTATGACGCGATTATCATCGGCTCCGGCGCGGGTGGCTCGGCCTGCGCCTACAATATGGTGCAGGCGGGTAAACGGGTGCTGTTGCTGGAAAAAGGCGGCCATCTGCCTACCGATGGCAGTACACTCGATGTGCAACAGGTTTTTGGGGAAGAGCGTTTCAAGAACCGGCAACCGTGGACAGACAACCGTAACCGGAAACTGACGCCAGGCGAATATTACAACGTTGGCGGTAAAACCAAATGGTATGGCGCTGCCCTGTTACGCTTCAGTCCGCATGAATTCAACACCGACCCGGATTTCCAGTGTCTGGGCTGGCCGATCAGCTATGCCGATCTGGAGCCTTTTTATTCTCAAGCTGAAGAATTGCTGCAAATCAATCATTTTGACAACGAACCGCAACTGAGCCGACTCATCAACCGAATCACCCAAGCTGATAACGGCTGGCGCGTCGAGTCACTATCACTGGGACTAAAAAAGGAAATCCTTGACCAACCCGTTGAGGCCAAACACTTCGACGGCTTTGCCTCGCCTGGCGGTTACAAGGCTGATGCCGAACAGAACCTGTTGAGCCATTTGCTTGATAACCCGCTGTTTCAACTGCTGCCCTATAAAGAAGTCACCGCATTGCTTTCAGACAAAAATAATCCGGCTGGAATCACGGGTGTCTGTAGTGCCGATGGTGTGTGCTATTACGCAGACACAGTCATTCTTGCTGCGGGTGCGATGTCTTCGCCACTCATCCTGCAAAAACATCTGCAACAAAGCGGACTGGACAATACGCTGCCCTCAGCTCCTCTGGTGGGCGCACATTTCAAACTGCATATCAACAGCGCCTTGCTCGGGTTCTCGCTGTTCCCTCAACGGGATATCTTGCGCAAAACCGCGATTTTTTTTAATGATGCTTTCCCGCACAGCAGCGTGCAATGCCTCGGCTGGATGGACGGCGAAATACTGTCCACGCAATTACCGCTTTGGCTGCCCACTTTCGTAACCAATGCGCTAGGCGCAAGGGCTTACGGTTTTTTTGTCACCACTGAAGACGGCTCAAGCCCGGACAATCGTATCTTGGTCAACCGGAATCCGGGAGATAGGCCCATGCTGGATTATGACCTAAAACGGGTTCCAGCCTCTGTCGCCGAGCATCGTGCCATTATTCGAGGGTTCAAAACCCGGCTGTTACAAGCCGGTTTTTTTAGCGTATCGCAACAAATGGGACTGGCCGCAACTGCTCACGCCTTAGGCAGTATGGTGACAGGTAACGACCCGGCATTGTCTGTCGTCGATGCCTACGGCAAAGTACACGGTTTCGATAACCTGTATGTGGCGGACGGCAGCGTATTGCCGCGTTCCAGCCGGGTCAACCCAGGCTTGACTATTTATGCCTGGGGACTGCGCCTTGGCCGGTATCTTGCCGCGCTAT
>CAZAUB010000407.1:0-1280 GCA_964488195.1 uncultured Methylobacter sp.
CGCCTAAAGCGCCTACTTTTGGTGCTCTACCTCCTGATCTGACCTCCATGGATGGAGGAAATGCCGCAAGACTGCCGGGAGCAGTCGCGGCCATGCAGTTGCCAGCTTTTTTTTTCAGCAGATTTAGTGCGTTTTGTTGTTTTTCAGTTGTATATTGCTGAAGCAGGAAGTCAAATAGCAGTTCGGTTTCCACTGACCGATTTTCAGGTGGCGTGTGCTTGATTTGAGCTACGGAAGTGGTGAATTTTTCAAGTTCATCTTTAAGTGCATGGCTGTTTATGCCATTTTTTAATTGATCGCGGATGCCCAGTAGATGCGGATCAAGAAGAGGGTCTAGTCCAGCGGTTGCGATAGTCAGACGCACTATTATTTTACAAAGCAGGTCTTCTTTTTCTCTGTAAGATCCCCCAGATTGTTCCTGCTCATCAAGCAGATTTAAATATTTCTCTTTCCATGTATCCGGCCCGGCTGTCTTACTAAAAAAACTCATGATAGACCTTGTTAATGTTAACGAGTGAATACTTTATGCAATGGGCGACCTTGCAGCCGCCGTATTACTTTATTGTTTGTTCCAGTTATAAAATATTTATAAGGAGATAATTTGTTGAAATAGTGTGCAATTATTTTGCCTTGCTTTCTTGTTGAATCAGTTGATTGATAACTTCTATCATTTTTTCATGAGAACCGGCTATAGGGCCATTCGTTTTATACTTGCCGTTAATAATAATGGCAGGAACGCCGGTTACGCCGTAACGACCGGCCGTGGTGGCTGCCTGACGCATTTTGGCATCGACCAGAAATGAATTGTAGGTGTCATGGAATTCGGCTTCGTTTACGCCGTGCGCAACAAAGAATTTAGCCAGTTGATCTTCGGTCTCAAGGTTTTGTTTTTTGTTTTGCAGGGCGTCGAAAAAGTCAGTATGAATTTTATCGACTATGCCCAGCGCTTCAGCAGTAAAATAAGCTTTGGCATGCTTGCCCCAAAGGTCGCTGAATACAGCGGGTTGACGGATAAATTCAACATTTTTAGGCAGGCTTTTCAGCCATTTTTCCAGTAGTGGTTCAAAGCTATAGCAATGAGGGCAGCCGTACCAGAAGAACTCAATGATTTCAATTTTATCGGGATTATGGGTGGGCTGTGCCGGTGACAGGGTTTCATAGCCAACCGGTTCAGCTTTTAACATGGCCGAGCAGGAAAACAACAAGATTAATAAGCTGGTTTGGGTGATTTTTTTAAGCATAGCTAAAGTTCTCTATAGGTTTTGTAGGGCGGTTTCGCG
>CAZAUB010000407.1:1380-2728 GCA_964488195.1 uncultured Methylobacter sp.
GCCCTACACTTACTTCATCATCGATATACGATAAGAAACGGCTTTTATTTCCTCATCCGTCATTTTTTTTGTAATCATGTGCATGATATTTTCCGGATTATTGCTGCGCGAACCGGTTTTAAAGTCAGTGAGCGTTTTGATCAAATAGTCGGCGTGTTGCGATTTCAATGCCGGAAATGAAGCCGGTTTGTTGCCTTCACCAAAGGGGCCATGGCAGGCGATACAGGCGGAGACTTCGCTGGTCAGGTTGCCGTTGCGGTAAAGATTGCTGCCTTGAGCAATGAGGGTCTGGATATCTTTGTTGTTGGCCGGTTTTTCATTTTCATCGTCAGATGCCAAGACCGGCATGGGGTTTTCAGAAATCTTTTGTGCCGCGTAGTATGCGGATATGTCCGCCATATCTTCATCAGTTAACGCCAGCGCCATAGCCGACATCATCGGGTCGCTGCGGCTGCCGTCTTTGAATGCGCGCAACTGGCGTTCCAGATAGGAAGAATGTTGCTGTGCAAGCTTGGGAAATGTTGCTACCATGCTGTTGCCGTTGTCCCCGTGACAACTGGTGCAGGACGCTGCTTTTTGTTTTCCTGCGCTAATATTGCCTTCTGCATGTAAAATACTTGCAGCACTGGCCAACGCCAGAGCAATTGAAAGTGTCTGCAATTTTTTCTTCATCAAGTTCCCCTTCGGAATGGTCAATCATTTATAGCAGTCTTTTATTTACTCAGGCTGCTGTGCGTAGTTAAATTTTACTCTAAATAGTAACGCTAAGCGAGACAACGATGAATCCAGTTTACACCCAAGCAAAATTTATTAACAGTTCGCCACATCTCAGTGACACGCCCCCGGATCAGGGCATGGAAGTGGCGTTTGCCGGGCGCTCAAATGCGGGTAAATCCAGCGCAATTAATACGTTAACCCGGCAGCACGGATTGGCCCGGATCAGTAAAACACCGGGCAGAACCCAGATGCTCAATTTTTTTGAGATTAATGAGCGACAACGATTTGTCGATTTGCCGGGATACGGCTATGCCAAAGTGCCTTTAGCGGTGAAGAAAAAATGGCATGAGTTGATGGAAACGTATTTAACCAGTCGCAAGTCATTATGCGCCATTATTCTGGTGATGGATGTGCGCCATCCTTTAACCGAATTTGACTGGCAGATGATAGCGTGGTGCGAACATACTGGGCTGCCGCTGCATGTATTGTTAACCAAGGCGGATAAATTGAATTACGGAGCGGCTAAAAATACCTTGTTGCAGGTGCAAAAGGCACTTCAGGATACCCATTTTCCTTTGACGATACAGTTATTTTCGGCGTTGAAAAAAACCGGGATTGATGAGGTGCATTG
>CAZAUB010000408.1:0-2727 GCA_964488195.1 uncultured Methylobacter sp.
ATCGGGAAACTTCAGATTAATTAATAGTCAAAGCAAAATTGGCGTACTACTAGTATTCTTTCAGTAGAGACTCCACGCTTTATCAGGTACTGCACACGGCAACACAAAACATGGGTTTTACCGGTACCTGGTCCAGCTGCGACAAGTGCCGAACCTTGCTTATGCCAGACAATCAATTTCTGTTCATCGGTCATCATTTCAAGCTTCCTCATGGGCTTTAATCACGGGAAAAATTCCGCGTGAACAAATTCTTTACACCATCGCTTTTTCTATACGGCGTATGCGGGTGAAATGTGTTTTTATTTACTTCCCGGTAACTAGAAACGGTAAATTAAATTCTTGTTTTCGATGCTGGAAGCCTTGAATCTAGTGCGATTTCACTTACCGGTAACCTGATGCTGACCAAATACTATTACGGCTAATTATGAAAAAAACACTTTCCGGTAACTAGAAACTATGAATTAAATTCTTGTTTTTTATTGCTGGTGGCATTGAATTTAGCGCGAATTCACTTACCGGTAACCCCTGATACTGATCAATCGATATTATTGCTAATTTAGAAAAAACTACTTCCCGGGAATGGTCACTGTTCCCGGGAACCAACGATATTTAAGTGCTAGAAAATCTCAAAATGTTGCGGTGTAAAGAAAGTGTTCCATCAATTTCTGGAACACATTTATGCAACGCAATACAGAAAAACACCTCTCTCTTTTACCCCGAATCATCCGAATTAGAGACGCCCCCTTTTATCTGGGAATGGATAAAAATCGGTTCAATAAAGAGGTCAGGCCTTTTATCACCGAAATCAAAATTGGCACGCAAGGTATCGCCTTCGATCGCCTTGACTTGGACAGCTGGGTAGACGATTATAAGAGTCGCGTAGGCAGGCCCGGTACATTACCTACAACGGAGAAAACATCATGTCTAAAAAGACACCGGGCCTTACCAAGAGAAACGACATCTGGCACATCAACAAAGTCATTAAAGGAAAACGACTTTACGAAAGCACTGGATCGAGTGATCTCGAAGAAGCGGAGCGCTATCTAGCGCATCGCATTACGGAGTTTAGGGGGCAGCTGATTTATGGTGAAACCAAGTCATACACCTTTATTGAAGCAGCGACTAAATATCTAAAGGAAGAGCAGAAAAAGAGTCTTGATCGGGATGCTGTCACGCTCAAAGCTGTGATGCCCTACATTGGCAATATGCCACTGGAACGCATACACATGGGGACATTAGAAAAGTTTATTGCTGCTCGTACAGCTGCGGGGATCAAAAACGGCACCATCAACCGCGACCTAGCTATTATTAGTCGCGTGTTGACGTTGGCCGCTCGGTTGTGGCGGGATGAATTTGGGAATTCTTGGTTGCAGGAACCCCCTCTAATCCAACAACTAAAAACCAATAACCGTAAGCCATACCCTATTAATGAACAGGAACAACAGCAGTTGATTGCCGAGCTTCCTGATCATTTACGGGACATGGTCATTTTTGCACTCAATACGGGCTGTCGGGAATCTGAAATAACCCGACTTCGGTGGGACGAAGAGAATCGTGAGCTGAGCATCTTTACGTTGCTGGGTGAGCGTTGCAAAAATGGCGAAGACAGGATCATTCCTCTCAACAGTACGGCTAAAGCCATCATCGACGCACAGCGCGGCAAACATGATGACTATGTCTTTACCTTCAAGGGGAATCCTGTGTTGCGTATTAACGGGCATGCGTGGTGTAAGGCGCGGGAGCGAGCTGGTTTAACGCAGTGTCGCGTTCACGATCTACGCCATACCTTTGGACGGCGATTGCGAGCAGTTGAAGTGAGTTTTGAGTATCGGCAGGACTTGCTGGGGCACAAATCCAATAGGATCACTGATCACTATTGCCGTGCTGAGATTGCGGGGTTACACGAGGCGGTTGAAAAGCTAAGTCGCGTAAATCTCGCGTAAGCAAATTTAAGACATAAAAAAAGCAGTTGCCCTGTTAAGCTAACCGCTTGTTTTATATATTATTTGATGGTGGGTCGTGCGCGATTCGAACGCGCGACCATCGCATTAAAAGAGCCATGTTTCGAGCTTTGTACAGCGTTACTTATTGAATTAAAACGATATTTTTACTTAGTTAAACTGAGTAAAGTTGTTATTTGCTGGTAACGGTGGTAAGAATGTGGAAACATTTTTGCTTACTCTAAAGTCAGGATTAATTTTTTCCCTAGCGCTCTGGCCGCCTTATCCAACTGTTTTAGGCTTGGCCAGTGTCGGGGGTCTTCTAATCGTTGTACCGCTGGCCATGATGTTTTCATTGCACTGGCTAATTCCGATAATGTCTTATTACCTCTAGCTTTTCTCAATAGCAAAGCTGCTTGCACTTCCGGTCTTGGTGATGCCATATAGCCGTTTATTGGGCAGTTTGATGGTTCTGGTATTTCTTGGTTTTCTTCAAGTCTGTAAGCCAGCATAGCACTTAATACCTCGCTTGCGTTATAGGCCGCTTCTTCCAACGTTTCGCCTTGTGTGAACGTATCCTCGAGGTCGATGAACTGCACGAATAAAAACCCGTCTTCGTCTGCTTCTACTGTATAGGGGAAGTCTGTTCTCATTTTAGTTTAACACCTGTTTGTTTTTCGATTGCTTTCAGTAAACCGATACCTACATCCCTTGTGCCATGCACTGGAACCGGGACACCTCGGGGCATACCTTCCTTTTCCATGACGTGATGGCTTCCTTCGACTCT
>CAZAUB010000409.1:0-2722 GCA_964488195.1 uncultured Methylobacter sp.
AAAAATGAATTTGATGCGCAAACACTATAAGCAGTTTTTGAAGCTTAATGCTTTTGTTTATACGTCATTGCCTACAGTAGATTTGCTCCTTGCAATATCTGCATTGCCTACAAGGATGTAGGTAAGGGGCGTGAGCACGACTGCATGGATGCAGGAGGTAGAGCAACGCAGGAGCAGTTGCCGAGGAGCGGAAGCTTTCACCACATCCATGTGGATTATGCAGGAGGTAGGAACAATGCCGGAGCAGCGTAGCGGTGTGCCAAACGTAGCCTAACCCGACATACCAATGATGCACTTATGCTTCTACACCGCCAGCCGTAACCAACATCTTTGCCAACTCACCCTTCTTGTACAGGTCAATAACGATATCGCAACCGCCGACTAACTCGCCGCCGATATAAAGCTGGGGATAGGTCGGCCAGTTCGAGTATTCCTTAAGCGCTTCACGAAGTTCGGGATCCTCAAGAATATTAACGTGCATATATTTGGCATGGCAGGCCTCCAATATTTGCACTGTCTGACCGGAAAAGCCGCATTGAGGAAAATCCGGTGACCCTTTCATATACAAAACAACCGGATTATTTTCAATCTGGTCTTTAATTCTTTCGATAACGCTCATGATTATTCACCTAATAAATAAAAAACCTAGTAATTTTATCAACTTTACATTCATTAAAAAAGAAAATCTTCCCATCTAATACTCAGACTATCACTTTATGCAATATTCGGTTTGTCCTACAATATCTTTTGACTGGCTTAATAACAGACGTATCATAGAGATAAAAAATATTCCGGCTAATGCCGGCAATAACTGCGGTTTACCCCATTAAAGGATTTTGCATCCCATGTTTAGCTTAACCATTCAATTCATTTTAGGCTTGATCTATGCCAATGCCGGTGAATGGCTGGTGCACAAATACATTCTGCATGGGCTGGGACAAAGTCGGCATAGTTTCTGGGCTTATCATTGGCATGAACACCATGCAGTTTGCGCCCAAAACGCCATGCTTGATCCTGGTTATCAATCTTTAAACTTAACAATATGGAACGCCCAAACCAAGGAATTGGCGGTGTTAGCAGGTATTGTGCTGCTACATGTTCCGCTGTTTATACTATATCCCCTATTTACCGGCACAGTGTATGCCTCCTTGATGCTTTATTACTACAAGCATCGCAAGGCTCACCTTGACCCGACTTGGGCTAAACAGCATTTACGCTGGCATTACGATCACCATCTTGGCGGCACACATGCCGCGAACTGGTGTATAACCTGGCCCTGGTTAGACTATCTGATGGGAACTCGCCTTAAAAGCAAAACTTTTGAATAAACCATTATCCTCCGGCCAATTCACTTGCCTGCAATTCTCCGAAATAACAAGCCATTAACTCAAAAAAACATTATACTTTTCCCCCATATGGCGCTTTGATTACGAATAATGACTAAACTGTTTTTACCTTGGTATTTCTTCGTATCCTTCGTGTCTCCGTTGTATTTTTATGTAACTTGCGTAACATTAAACCTAGCCAGGTGAAATTCGGCGTTACAATAGTAACCATGAATACTAATCTCACCCCGTTTTCAGCGCTGACACCCGATATTATTTTGAACGCGCTTGACGGTATCGGCCTGCATAGCGATGGCCGATTACTGGCGCTCAATAGCTATGAAAACCGCGTCTATCAGGTCGGCATGGCGGACGCCTCCTTTATAGTAACCAAGTTCTACAGACCCGAGCGCTGGACAACTGCGGCTATTCTTGAAGAACACGCCTTCATTCAGGAATTGTATGAGACTGAAATTCCTGTCGTACCGGCAATGCCATTTGGCGATGATCAGACCTTACTTCACGCCGATGGTTTCCGCTTTTCTGTGTTCCCAAGGCAAGGCGGCCGTGTACCGGAACTTGAGGGCCGCGAAAAATTGGAATGGATGGGACGGTTTATCGCACGCATTCATGCCATCGGCGCGCTAAAGCCTTTTAAGGAGCGCCCTACGCTTGATATAGCCGGTTTTGGCGATGAACCGAGAGCGTATCTGTTGGCGAATAACTTCATCCCCGCTGATCTTATCGAGGCTTACCGCAGTGTGACTGAACATGCGCTGGATGGCGTAAGGCGTTGCTTTGAACGCGCCGGTAAGGTGAAATCCTTGCGCCTGCACGGCGATTGTTATCCCGGCAATATTTTATGGACCGATGACGGCCCGCATTTTGTTGATTTCGATGACAGCCGCATGGGGCCTGCGATACAGGATTTGTGGATGTTGCTGTCCGGGGATCACACCGAAATGACCGTACAATTAAACCATCTGCTGACCGGATACCGGACTTTTTACGATTTCGATACCAAGGAACTGCATCTTATCGAAGCCCTGCGCACCTTGCGCCTGATTCATTATTCTGCATGGATTGCACGGCGCTGGGATGATCCTGCGTTTCCTATGGCGTTCCCGTGGTTTGATACGCCGCGTTATTGGCAGGATCGAATCATTGAGCTGCGCGAACAGATCGCGTTAATGGATGAAGGGCCGCTTGAGTTGGTTTAGACCTAAACAGCGTAGTCCACGAAAGACACGAAAAGCACGAAAATCCACGCAACACGATTCTTTCGACTGCTTTTTTGTGCTTTTCGTGTCTTTCGTGGACAAGATTAAAGTCTTTCCTGCCGCATCAGCATGGACTTTACCGGGTTAAACGTTCTTCTGTGTACGCCTAAAAAGCCG
>CAZAUB010000410.1:0-2714 GCA_964488195.1 uncultured Methylobacter sp.
AACGCATCAGCAAATGCGGCAACAGGCAGGCGCGGCGCTCGATGAACTGCTGGGCGAAATAGGCGGCAGCATCAGCTTGCGGGGATTTATCCTGGCATTGACCGGCACAGACATCCTCGATGCTATCAGGTCGCAACTGATACGCTTTTGCGCATCCGGGTTGGATGAAGGCGTAGCGGCATGGCAGCTGCCCGAGCGCAGCCGCTTAGGCCTTTATGCCGCCTGGCGGGCAACGGCTAAGTATGACGCAAACCCTTTTTTGCATGAGTTGCTGGACTGGCAACAGATTATCGCCGAATTGCCCGAAGATGCAGTCGATACCATTATCCTGCAATTAAACCATCTGGAAATACCGCAAGCGCAATGGGAAGGCTATCTTCGCCGATTGGCACTGGAAATACCCGGCTGGTCGGGGCTGATTAACTGGCGGCAGCACCACCCTAACTATCTGACTGGCAATGACGCCGCGCCAACGCTGGCCGATTATTTGGCCATACGTCTGACCCTGGATCGGCTGTGGCTGAATCAGGTTTGCCGTGATACCTGGAAGATCGAGGCCAAACTCAGCACCATCCACGGCTATTTTCGGAAGAACCTGTCGGAGTTTATGGTGCGCAGTCGCTTGTATCAGGGCGACTTGCCCGAATATCTGGCCCACCGGGCCGAAGCGCTGACCTTACATGCCGGTTCCGAACGTTACGACCGCACCGACTGGCAGCAACTTGCCGATCTGATTTGGACTTGGCAGTGCAGTCCGATGGCGGACAAGAGCGTAGCCGCCCATTCGGCACATAACAGCGGCTGGCGCTTGTTCCGATTATGCCAGCATTTTGGTCTTAACGCCTCCGAGCTGCAACAACTGGACGCCAAAGATTTGCAGGCCATGTTGGCCGTGCTGGATGATTTCACTCTGACCGATCGCAGTAAAATCTGGTTGGTTGCTTACGAACATCATTATAGGGAGGGCTTTTTCCAGGCGCTACGAGCCAATCATCAGCGCGGTCGCTGGGCCGAGCGCAGACAACGTCCCGATGCGCAAATCATCTTCTGCATGGACGACCGGGAAGAAGGTTTTCGCCGTCATCTTGAAGAGCTTAATCCCGCGATTGAAACACTGGGCGCCGCCGGATTTTTCGGCGTTGCGATGAATTATAAAGGCCTGGATGACAGCAAGGTAACGCCGCTGTGCCCGGTGGTGGTGACGCCTGCGCATGAAGTTCATGAAGTGCCGGAACCGGGAAACGAACCCACGCTGCTCAAGCATAACCGTGGCCGCAAGCTGAACCAATGGTTTGCGAATCTGGTGCACCAGGGCTTGCGCCGTAATCTGTTGCTATCGCATCCGGTTATCGATGCGATTGCGCCTGTTACTTTCGCCGGATTATTGGCTAAATCGCTGTTGCCCAAACCTCAGCAAAACCTGGTTTCCGGCATGGCTAAGCTGATTTCGCCCGAGGTTAAGACGCAGCTGCTGTTCACGTCTACGGATGAGACGGTTGCCACGCCGGAGCGTCCCAGACTGGGCTTTACCGACAGCGAACAGGCCGACCGGGTAGCGGGTTTTTTGCGCAACGTCGGCTTGACCTACGGGTTTTCGGAACTGGTGGTGCTGATGGGGCATGGCTCGATCAGCCAAAATAACCCGCATTTGGCGGCTTACGATTGCGGCGCTTGCAGCGGTCGGCACGGCGGGCCCAATGCCAGGGTATTTGCGGCGATGGCTAACCGGACTGAAATACGCCAACTGTTGGCAGAACGCGGCATCGCTATTCCGTCCGATACCTGGTTTATCGGTGCCGAGCATAACACCTGCAATGAAGAAATCAGCTGGTACGACTTGGATCTGCTTCCCGCCGAACGACTGGCGGGACTGAAGATATTGGAGCAGGAATTGCGACACGCGCAGCGGATGTCAGCGCACGAACGCTGCCGTCGATTAGCTTCGGCACCGCGTAACCCGACACCCGAACAGGCCTTGGCGCATATGGAAGAGCGCGCCGCCGATTTTTCCCAGGCGCGGCCTGAGCTGGGTCATGCCACCAATGCCTCGGCGGTTGTTGGTCGCCGTTCGCTTACGCAAGGCGCGTTCTTTGACCGGCGGGTATTTTTGATTTCCTACGACCCGAGCCAAGACCCTGAAGGCAAGGTGCTGGAAGGTATTTTGCTGGCGGTGACCCCGGTTGGCGCGGGCATTAACCTGGAATATTATTTTTCCACCGTCAATAACGAACGCTTTGGCTGCGGATCTAAAGTGCCTCATAACGTCACCGGTTTTTTTGGCGTTATGGAAGGGGCAAGCAGTGATTTACGCACGGGCTTACCCCAGCAAATGGTTGAAATTCACGAGCCGATGCGCCTGCAAATTCTGGTAGAGGCCAAAACAACAGTGTTAGAACAAATTTATCACCGTCAGGAAAGTATACGGGAACTGGTAGCGGGCGGCTGGGTACATTTGAGCGTTAAAGACCCGGACAGTGGTGAGATTTTCATGTTCCAAACAGCCCCTTCGACAAGCTCAGGACAAGCGGGGGGATTTGTGCTTTGGCAAGCCGAGGCAAAAGACTTGCCGGTTCGCGATAATTCACCGGATTGTTACCGGGATCAAATATTGCCGGTAGCGCCGGTGTTGATCAATCAACCTGAAATGTTGAGGCTTTAGAATTATGGATGCTTTAGCATTTACACTGCAACATAGTCGTAGGGCGGTTTCGCGA
>CAZAUB010000411.1:0-2709 GCA_964488195.1 uncultured Methylobacter sp.
GCATAAATTTCCTGTCCAAATGCAAAAACGGGTAATTGCCGTCCAGAGGCAAGGTAGGAGCCAGTTTAACCACGCCCACCAACATTAATGGTGCCACTTCACCCGCCGCCCGCGCCACAGCCAGAATCAAGCCGGTCATCATCGCCGGGCTGGCCATCGGCAATACCGTCAGCCACAAGGTCTCCAATTTGGTCGCGCCCAAGGCCAGGCTGCCTTCGCGGATGGACTTAGGGATACGCGCCAAACCTTCTTCGGTTGAAACGATGACGACCGGTAAGGTCAGCAAGGCCAGCGTGATTGAAGCCCACAGCAACCCCGGCGTACCGTAGACCGGCGCAGGCGCAGCTTCCGGGAAAAACAGCTGGTCGATGTTGCCGCCCAGGATATAGACAAAAAATCCCAAGCCGAATACCCCGTAAACAATGGAGGGCACCCCCGCCAGATTGTTGACCGCAATCCTGATCAAACGGGTGATAAAACCCTGTTTTGCATATTCGCGCAAATACACCGCCGCAATGACGCCAAACGGGGTCACGATAATCGACATCATGATCACCATCATCACCGTACCGAAAATAGCCGGGAAAATCCCCCCTTCGGTATTGGCCTCACGCGGGTCATCGGTTAAAAATTCAACCAGCTTGACGCCGTAATGGCCGATTTTATCGAACAGACTCATGGTGTTCGGCTGGTAAATCCTGACTACTTTAGCCAACGGGATTTCAACTTCGTTACCGCCTTCAGTTTTTGCAACCAAGCTATCGCGTCTTATTTGCCGATACAGCTCAATTAACTGCGTTTGATATTTTTTATATTCAATTTCAAGCTCGGCCTTTTTCGCCGCTACCCGTTGCTCTGCTGCCGCATCCCAGCGATTTTCCAATTGCAGCTTTTTCTGTTCGAGCCTTAACTGCTCCAGGCTGTAGTTGATAACGCCGACTTCCTTTTTTTCCAGATGGGCAATGGTTTCAAAAACCGTTAAAGCCTGATCTATTCTTGTCTGAACCGCGGGCCAGGCTTCTGCGCCTTCGGCGATAATTTTGCCGTTTTCCTTGACCGCAACCAGTTGTCCGTATAAGTTGCCCCATTCGCGGCGTTCCACTACCATCAATTCTTCTGGCGATTGTTGCTGTTGAATGTTACGTTCTAATATCCAGCGAAAATCGGTGCCGGTAATATCCCGGTTACCGGTTTTAACCAGATATTGCACCAGGGTGTCTTCATCATCGGCCATGATATGGCCGGTCGACTTGGCCATCGCGGCGGGCGTAATGCTGGTATCGATATGCTCGCCGATGATAGTCTGGATTTCCCCGCCCGGTTCCTTGTAACTGAACTGGACAACTTGGGCAGGCCAGAAGTGACCCGCTCCGCGCACTACAACCAAGCCCAGCACGCCGACCACCATAATAAGACAGGCGCTAACCGCCGCCGCATTGAGCCATACCCAGGGCGTACCGCTTTTAAACCATGCTTTAATCATAATGAACTGTACTTTTCACGTAAGCGCTGACGAATGACTTCGGCCAGCGTGTTAAAAACAAAGGTAAACATAAACAACACCAGGGCCGCTAAAAACAAGACCCGGTAATGGGTGCTGTCAACTTCCGATTCCGGCATTTCCACGGCGATATTCGCGGCCAGAGTACGCATGCCTTGGAACACGCTTAAATCCATCACCGGCGTGTTTCCGGTTGCCATCAACACAATCATGGTCTCCCCGACGGCTCGGCCGAAACCGATCATGATGGCGGAAAAAATGCCGGGGCTTGCGGTTAACAGCACCACCCGGATCATGGTTTGCCAAGGTGTAGCCCCCAGCGCCAGAGAGCCTACAGTCAAATGTTTCGGTACGCTGAAAATGGCATCCTCGGCGATCGAGAAAATGGTCGGTATAACCGCAAAGCCCATCGCCACGCCGACCACCAACGCATTGCGTTGGTCATAGCCTATACCCAATTCAGCCTTAAACCAGTCGCGCAAAGTGCCGTGAAACAAAAACATTTCCAATGGCACGCTCACCTTAAAGGCAAACCAGCCGCTGAGTAAAATGACCGGGATCAATATAGCTGCGTCCCAGCCTTCCGAAAGATTATGGGCAACGGCCTTGGGTGCAAACTGCCAGACAAAGGCGAACAGCATCACGCCGACAGGCACTATCATCAGCATGGCAAACAGTCCGGCCAGATGTTCTTCCATAAACGGTGCCAGCCAAAGACCTGCAAGAAAGCCCAAAATAACCGTCGGCAACGCGCCCATGATTTCAATCGAGGGCTTCACGTACACCCGCATACGGGGTGCCATAAAATAAGCGGTGTAAATCGCCCCCATCAGCGCCAGCGGTATAGCGACCAGCATCGCATAAAACGCCGCCTTCAATGTGCCGAAAACCAACGGCGTTAAGCTGTATTTAGGTTCGAAATCATTGTTTGCCGAAGAAGATTGCCAGATATAACTGGGTTTTGGATAGCTTTCATACCAGACTTCTTGCCAAAGCGATTTGATCGAAACCTCGGGATGCTCATTATCGACATGCCAGAAATGCATTTTTCCGTCAGCCGACTGCACCAACAAGGCATTTGCTCTGGGTGACAAAACCGCCGCCGTCGGCAAGGCATCGCTGACCCGTTCCTTGATCATTTCCCGTTCGGCGGTTGAATGATAAATGCCCACCACGCCGTCGGCATCGGTGGTCATAAAGCCTTTGCG
>CAZAUB010000412.1:0-2685 GCA_964488195.1 uncultured Methylobacter sp.
ACGATGCCGGGCTTGCCCAAAATTTGCGCAACGCCAATCGGCGGCTCCGGCGCATATTCAATCGTGGTGACTTCGCCCAAGGTAACGCTACGCCCCTGCTCGCGCTTGACCAGTATCTTGCCGAATTGCTCCGGCGTGACCGGTTGCCCCGTCATCTGCAAGGTGAAGCGCTGGTTGTTGTTTTCGATAAAACCGCCGCCCTGAATATTTCCTGCCTGTGAGGCGGCCTGGATAATCTCTTCAAGCGTCAGGTTAAAGCGATGCAGTTGCAGAGGATCAACCTGAATTTGCAGCTGCTGAATGTCCCCGCCGAACACATTAACATCGGCAACCCCGGGAACAGCCCGCAAGCGCGGCACTATCGTCCAGTCGACCAGACTGCGCAAGGCCATTAAATCGGTCTGATCGCCCTTGCTTAAACCGATAGTTAAAACCGTCGCCGAAGACGAAGACAGCGGTATTGCAACCGGCGTAATGCCCAGCGGCAACTGTCCCGCCAGCGTGGTCAGCCGCTCGCTGATCAGCTGGCGATTGCGGTACACATCGCTGTCTTCGACAAAGGTCGCGATAATAATCGACAGGCCCTGGATCGATTCAGAGCGCACCGACTTCATGCCGATCAAACCGCTGATCGACGTTTCGATTTGCTGAGTCACCAGCACCTCAACCTGTTCCGAAGAAAGGCCGGGCGATTCGGTTTGAATGATGACCTGTTTGGGGGAGAATTCAGGAAAAATATCCAGACCCGCCGTGGCGAAGCGGTAACTGCCATAGAGCAGGATCAATACCGCAAGCGCGATGACGATGCCGTAAAAACGGATGGAGAAGCGGACGAGTGTGGCTAGCATGGATTAAGGGTTTTGATTACGGATGTTAAATGCTCTACTTCATCTTAAAAATGCTCTACTTCATCTTAAATAAGTTGCGTAAAGCCAAGGCCACAAAAAACCAACCGGCAAGTGCCAATACCTTTTGTATTCCAACTAGCGCCACCAAGATAGATGTTCGACTATTATCAAACAAGTCTTCCCGAAGTGATTCGCTTAATTTGTCGAGTCCTAAGGGAGGTAAGCTTTGTAGTAGCGAAAGTTCGATAACTTTTACACTTAGTCCGACATCGATCTTGCAGCTATGACTGAATAATAATGAATTACAATGATTCCAACTGATGAGCGCCCCATATAACAAGCCAGCAAATAGGAATGGCCCTAACACTAAGCAACGAAACGGCTTCCATACCGAAAAACCATAATCTGATATTTTCCAGTACATTCTGTAGAGCACACGCTTTCCGCTATTAGCCCTAAGACGTTCAGTATCCAGTTCTTTTTTAATAAAATTATGTTCATCCCGCGTGGATTGTTGCTGACTCATGACATGCTTTAGTGTGTTGAAGGCTTGAGCAGCAGTTTCATCACTCTTCGAGGTCTCAAATTCAGCATCAACGAAAGTTGTGCCTTGAAATAGCTTGCAGTTGTGGAACAGTGGGGCTAAATCAAACTTAGTTGGTTGATCCTCATATTTCCCGAAACTTGTAGTTCCTCTAAAATCGCGATTGTTAAAAACAGCCCTATTTTTAAAATGTGCTCCTGAGAATGAGATGCGACTAAAGCTCTGCGATTTGGGGATATTGATAGAGTTGCCTGCGAAGTTGGCTTCCTTGCTAAAAATCGCACCATCAAAGCATGCGAAGTTATCAAATACAGCACCTTCGAAATTAGCATCGGAAAGAAATTTTACACGCTTAAAACTCGTTGTTTCTGTTTCTGCTTGAAAATGGGTATTCTTGAAATTCGCTTCCCCCCTAAATATGGAGTCACAAAAAATCACTTCATTATTAAAACTGGTGTTTAAAAAACTCACTCCATCATCGCTAAATGTAGTTCCCAAAAAATATGCCTTCTTTTGGAATACAGCGTGTTTGAAAGAAACCTGCTTGTTGAAAGTAACTCCCCCAAACCAAACATCAGTTTGAAATACATATCCATCTAGAATTAATTCTTCGTTAAAAACGTGATTTGCTAAATCTACCGCCAATGAACTCTTAGTATCTGACCAATCTACAAGCTTATCCGGTTTCGAGTTATTAGCGTAGCTTATCTCCCATGTAAAATGGACTGGTTCTAATTTTAGTTTTTGTCTTTCTAAATAAAGTGGTGAATTCGAAGGTGTCTGGTATTCGTTTAAACTTCGCTGCCATTCATTGAATTCCTCCCTGCCAGCTAATAGCATTTTTATACATTCATCTTGCCATTTTTGCCGAGTAAGATTATCGTCAATGCCATAACCCACCTCATCTGGATTCGGCACCTTAATACAAACGTTTTTCTTAGTAGTTTCCATATTCTGTCTACTCACCATGCACTGTGCTTATGTTCTCTATGCTCATACTAACGCGGTAAGGCGCAACCTGTACTTCATACGGCTCAATACGCTACGCTATTGACGCCCTTGTATGATCAAAATTAATGAAATATTTTTTCGCTAGTTCCCAAGCTCAAGCTTGGGAATTCGGTTACGGAAGCTCTAGCTTCCCGTTTCACGAAGCTAGAGCTTCGTCTTCTGGGTTCCCAATCTGGAGATTGAAAACCAGTTCAATGTGTTGAACACAATGAAATGCATCAACCGCGAACGATGCGCTGCCTTCGTCAGCACCTCCAGCCCTAATGAGACACGATTACCTCC
>CAZAUB010000413.1:0-2668 GCA_964488195.1 uncultured Methylobacter sp.
CTAGGAGGCTGTCCGAGAATAGAGTTCTTGGGCAAGTAGTCATGTTGTGTTCCGGAAAAAATTTAAATTTCCCGTCGGTCTATTTTTGAAAATGTCCCGTCTATATGATTTAGACGATAATGATCGTTTTTTGACGGGTTTATTCCCTCATTTTTACCTATATGGCTGGGTTTGTGGTCAAATGACGCCATTCAGGACGGACGACTCCCGTAAAAATGGCTTTGGCAATTTTTTTGATATTGTGAGTGGCGCACACCAGTGAAAACTCACCCGCAACTTTTTCTTTGCCTCTCACACTGAAGCCGCGAAAGCCGCTGTTTTTGATTTGTCCAAACACCGGCTCAACAATTGTCTTGCGCTTACGGTAGACCGCTTTGGCGGGTTCCGTTGCCATTTTGCGATTCATTTGCTGACGTAAAGGCTCCTTGTCATCGGTATTGATGGTACGGGCTTCTCCTTTAGCGGATTGGCAACAACGACTTTGCAGCGGGCAACCGGCGCAGACTTTCGAGGATCCTTGATACACACGGCTGCCGTCTTGGCCTTTGCGTTTCATTTTTAAGACCTGTCCTTCGGGACAGATAAAGGTGTTATCGGCTTCGTGGTAGTCGAAGTCCGCCTTGACCAGTTTCCGATCTGAGTCATCCAAAGGTATTTTGTGGTTTTTTTCACCTTTGTCGGTGGCGATATAGGCATCGGTGCTGCTTTCTTCCAAGGCCTGTAGATTGTCTCCAGACAGGTAACCATTGTCTGCGCTCAGTTGGTCAGGCAGTCGGCCAGCGGTGTCCTGCAACGCTGTCAAGGCGGGTTCGATTTCTTGTTTGTCGTTGGCGTTTTGGCTGATGTGCAGGCCGACAATGATTTGCAGATCTGCATCGACGCTGATCTGGGCATTGTAGGCATAATCGAAGTTGCCGTTCTTGCCCATGATGCGCGCCTCGGTATCGGCAAAGCTGATCTGTTTTTTGTCTTCGATGTCCTGGCCTGGATTGATTTTCTCTTCGCGTTGTTCAAGGGCTTGTTTGGCCGCTTTGATTTGAGTCAGCCGAGTTTGTTTATGCTTCAAGTCTTCGGGGAGTTCATAGCCGGTTCGCTCTTTATAGGCTTGGTCTTCTTCCTGGTCGCAACGATTGGCTTGTTCAATCAGGGCATCGATTTCGGCGCTCAAGGCCTGTTCCTTTTCTTTCAAACGCCCGTAACTCATCGCTTTGTGTTTGGAGCTGTTGGCCTTGAATTTCGAGCCATCCAGACTGATATGCCCTAATGAAGCCAGTTTCAACGCCAGAGCCAGTTTGACGGTTTGCTTAAAACAAGCCTGGAAAAATGCGCCATGGATCTTTCGAAAATCACTGAGTACCCGAAAATTGGGACAGTTCATTTGCGCAATATACATGAAGGACAAATCTTCGCGGCAGCGTCTTTCGATTTGCCGGGAGCTGAAAACACCACGGCTGTATGCGTAGATCAGGATCGAGACAATTTGCTTGGGATGATAGGCATTCTGACCTTTGATACTGTAGCCACTCTCAATCGTTGTGGTATCAAGCTGTTGAAACAGATCAGCATAAAGATAGCATTCGTGACCTTCTGGAAGAAGGTCAAAAATATTACTGGGAAATAACTGGTGTTGATTAAATTCAACCGGACTTGATTTGAAAGGAGCTGACATGGCGTGATTAAATAACGTTATTTGCCGCCATTATATCATAATATATTGTTTATATTGAGTATTTTAATGATATTTAATGCGAGTTGCTACTTTATGAAAATTGGCCGGTAAGAAATATGAGTAATTTTATTTTTATGGCTATTCTCGGACAGCCTCCTAGGTAATCCAGCATAAACGAAGCGTACCCAATCGACCCCCGCCCGGACTTTTCCAGGCGAGGGTTTTTTATTGGTATTTGGTTTTTTCCGTTTGTTTTGCGTGGCTCTCATTTTGCGGTATTATTGACAGAGTGGCATTGCAAGGTTTGGCAAACGTGTTAAATTCTATTGTGTCATTTAATTGAAGGGTAGGTCATATGAGACAGGTTTTAATTTATCCAGGAGACGATGGATATTGGATAGTGGAATGCCCAAGTCTGCCGGGTTGCATCAGCCAAGGCAAATCGAGGGAAGAGGCGATTTTAAATATCAAGGAAGCCATCGAAGTTTATGTTTCCATTCTACAAGAAGACCATTTGCCGGTTCCAAAAGAAAATTATGATGCTATGTTAGTTGCGGTATGAGTAAATTACCTGGCATTTCGGGCAAAGAATGCGTTGATGCATTGCTGAAAATGGGGTTTTCATTCCGAAGACAAAGCGGTAGTCACATCGTCCTTCGCAGGGAAAGCCCTTTCGCGCAGGTTGTCGTTCCTAATCATGACAATCTGGATCGAGGCACCTTGAGGGCGATACTTCGGCAAGCGGATATTAGCGTAGAAAAATTTGTTACCATGTTATAACCCAGAGCTGTGGAGTGGATTCGCCGCAGGAAATCCACTATCATCGGAGCCTACCAAACCGACCCTCGCCCGGACTTTTCCAACGCGGTAAGGCGCAATCTGTAACCCGTAAGGCGGATTCGCCGCTAGGAGGCTGTCCGAGAATAGAGTTCTTTACACTCGCTACTCCCTTGCTTTTAGTTTTTTAGATTAAAGCCATAGCTAGTATAATCCCGGCTT
>CAZAUB010000414.1:0-1118 GCA_964488195.1 uncultured Methylobacter sp.
CCGGTCAGCGCGATCACAGAGATGTCCTTGTCGTGAGCGGTGCTAATGGCTTTGGCGATATTGGCCGAATTGTTGCCGTCGGTGTAAGCGACCAATATATCGCCGCTTTGCCCTAATGCCCTGAGCTGTTTGGCGAAAATATCATCAAAATGATAGTCATTGGCTATCGCGGTGATGGTGGTTGTGTCGGTGGTTAATGCAATGGCGGGCAACGAAGGCCGGTCACGTTCATATTGGTTAAGCATTGCCGATGACAGCAACTGGGCGACAGCCGCCGAACGGCCATTGCCGCAAGTGACTATTTTTTTATCGTTAAGCAAGGTTGCGACCAGTCGTTGCGAGGCAAACTCGATCAGTTCACCGAGGCTGGTTAGCGCATCTTGCTGGGTTTGGATGCTGTTGGTGAAATGGTTAATTATGCGATTTTGTAGGCTCATGGCAGATGATTATAAAGACTATCATTCGAGCCTGCGACACTTTTTAAATTCAGCAGCCTGAAGGCTTGGTGTGATTAAAATGCATTTTGTATCCAGTCGATGTTGCCATTACCGGACATGGCGACCACGTCAAAGCGGATAGGGCGGTCAGTTTTTTGGGAGGCAAGGTAAACATGCGTTGCCGCTATGATACGGGATTGTTTGGCGCGGGTGATGCTCTCAGCGGCGCTGCCGTATTTATCGGTTTTGCGGAACCGGACTTCAATAATAACCAGCGTCTGCCGGTCGGTCATGATTAAATCGAGTTCGCCCTGTTTGCAGCGGAAATTCCGGCTCACCGGTTTAAGTCCTTTATTGATCAGGAAGTTGTGGGCTTGTTCCTCGGCGCTTTCGCCGCGAATTAAATGTGCCGCTTTGGCTTTGAGCTTAGTAAACAGCATGGTCGATCGGGTTTTGCTGTTTTTGCTCTTTATCAGGTGTCGGAGCGAGGTTTTCGTAATTCTCAGTGATTTCAGGTTGTCCAGCTATGAACTTGGCGCAGATCAGCTCGCGCTGGATGCGCTGGTCGGTGGTCAACGATAGGTTCCCTGTGGCGCCGGGATAGGGATTATTTTCCAGGTTGTCCAGGCGTATCGCCAGATTGTAGGCATCAATGCCCATCGCAATCAGGCGTAAATAAGA
>CAZAUB010000414.1:1218-2665 GCA_964488195.1 uncultured Methylobacter sp.
CGCTGTTCGCTTTCATCCAGATTGAGCAGTTTTTGAATCGGGGATGAAAAGTCGGTTTCTTTGGGGTTATAGATTTGTGTTTCCAGGATAGTGCCGCCCTGGTTTTGCCAGTCTTCTGTTAAATAATTGGCGATACGTTTGCCCTGCGCGTTATCAGGAATCAGCAGCAGGGTTTTTTGATGTCCGTCTGCCCATGCTTTATGGGTGATTTGGTCGGTGTCATCCAGCGGGCTGAGGCTAAACTGGTAGAGCCGGTTTTTTTGCAGGCCGGGAATATGATTTAAGGCCAGCACCGGTGTGTTGAAGGTAACGGTATCGGCCAGGCTTTGGATCTGCTCTTTAGCGAGCGGACCGATGATCAATTGTGCGCCTTCTGCGACAGCTTGGTTATACATGGTTTGCGGCGTCGATTGTTCGCTGTCGTAAAAGCGGATCGCGGGTTTGGAAGCATTATCTGCATGGTTGTAGGCCGCCATAAACCCGGCACGGATGGCTTTGCCTGCTTGGGCAAAAGTCCCCGATCCGGGTAACAATAGTGCGATGACTTTGGCTTGCGAAGGCGTATTTCCCTGTGCATCCTGGGGGTTGTTTAAGAAGCTTAAATCGGCAGGATGTGCCGGAAAAGTTGCGCGCCATTGGCTTAGTTGGGCATTAAAATCAGGCTGGTTTAAATATTTTAAAATCCTGGCTAAAGACATCCAGCCTGCTAAAGCGTCTGTTTGGTTGGTCTGCAATTCGGCGTCAGGCAACAGGCGTAAGGCTTCAAGAATGGCGGCCTGGTTTTTTTCGAGTTCAGCGGGAGACGATATTAACTGGTGCAGTTCAATCCTGGATTTGGCGCCGTCAAGCAGGTTTCCTGTTAATGAAAACGCAAAAGCCTGCGATTGAAAGTATTTAAGCTGGTTGTCCAGGCTGAGCTGTTGCGGTTGAATCCGCGCCAAGCTTTCAATGGCCTGTTCAGCCTCGCCAAAGCTGAGCAGGATCTGGGCATAAAGCAGGCTCAGCTGGGCGCGCTGCTCTGACGACAGATCGTCAGGATTAATCGCATCGGCACCCTGTTTTGCGGTAGTGCCGTCGCCTGCCTGGATTAAGGACTCGATGGATTGCAAGCGTTGCTGATTTTGTTCCGAAAACGATGCGGTTGCGGGTTGCTGGTATAATTCAACCATCGGCCCCGGTTGGTCGTTTCTTATTAAGGGTTGCGTTACCAGTACTGCTGGCTCAGGCAAGGCGCCGCTCGGTACACCGCTACGCTGCCCCTGCATTACTCTACCTCCTGCATCCGTGGCAGTCGAAGCAGGCGCGGACGCGCAACCGGAAAAAAACAATAGGCTGGGAAGCAAGGCGCACAATAATGACGGCTTATATTTTGGTCGCATCTTTTTTAAGGGTTTTCAAGTGAGAGTATCGAATGTCAAGTGAATGCGGCAAATTATACGTTGTTGCT
>CAZAUB010000415.1:0-2664 GCA_964488195.1 uncultured Methylobacter sp.
ACTGAGCAGTATGGCTTTCCTTCCTGGGTTGAAGTTAATTCCAAAGCAATGACAGGTACATTTAGCTCGCTGCCAGACCGTGTGGATTTGGGTAGTGATATAAATGAGCAGTTGGTAGTTGAGCTTTACTCTAAATAATCGCAGTTTTGAGGGATATAAATGCAGAATTCTATTTCTGGCTTGCTGAAGCCCCGCTTAGTTGAGGTTGTAAGCAAATCACCTAATCATTCTAAGATTGTTATTGAGCCCCTTGAAAGAGGATTTGGTCACTCTATTGGTAATGCATTACGGCGTGTGCTGTTGTCTACAATTCCAGGCTGTGCTGTTACCGACGTTGAAATTGAAGGCGTTCTTCATGAGTACACCACGATAGAGGGTGTTCAGGAAGATGTAATTGATATTTTGCTTAATCTTAAAAAGTTAGCGGTTGTACTACATTCTAAAGATGAAGTTGAACTTACCCTTTCTAAGCATGGCGCAGGTTGTGTTACTGCTGCCGATATTATAATTCCACATGACGTGGAAATTATTAATCCCGATTTGGTAATAGCTAACCTGACACAGGTCGGCGTATTAAATATGAAGATCAGGGTGCGTCGCGGAAGAGGTTACGAGCCAGTCAGTGTTCGTAAATTAAATTCCGAGCATAGCCTTGTTGTTGGAGCGCTTCAGCTCGATGCTTCATATAGCCCGATAGTCAAAGTTGCTTATCAGGTTGAAAGCACTCGTGTTGAGCAGCGTACTAATTTAGATAAATTAGTAATCGAACTGGAAACAAACGGAACAGTTGACCCAGAAGAGACTATTAAGCTGGCGGCTACCATACTTCATGATCAGTTATCTGTATTCGTTGATTTTGAAAAAGTAAATGATCAGCTTGCTGAGGAAGAAGTCGAAGTCGAAGAAATATTCGACCCAGTTCTTCTCCGTCCTGTAGATGATCTTGAGTTAACAGTACGTTCTGCTAACTGCTTAAAAGCTGAGAATATTTTTTATATTGGAGACTTAATTCAACGCACTGAAGTTGAGTTATTAAAAACTCCAAATCTTGGCAAAAAGTCCTTAACAGAAATAAAAGACATTCTTGCTTTAAAAGGTTTATCTTTAGGTATGCGGCTGGAAAATTGGCCCCCTGAAAACCTTGCAGATCAAACTCACGCAATAACACACTAACATTAGGTCTTCTTACAATGAGACATCGTAAATCCGGTAGAAAATTCAATATAAATAGCAGCCATCGCAAGGCGCTATTCAGTAACATGGTTAGTTCATTATTTAAACATGAATTAATAAAAACAACTTTACCAAAAGCCAAAGAATTAAGAAGCTATGCAGAGCCATTAATTACTTTGTCTAAAGAAGATAGCGTTGCTAAAAGACGTCTTGCATTCGCTCGTTTACGTGATCGTGACATAGTGACCAAGCTTTTCAATGTGTTAGGCCCTCGTTATAAAAATAGAGCAGGTGGTTATTTACGCATTATGAAATGCGGATTTAGACCCGGCGATGATGCGCCTATGGCTTATGTCGAGCTAGTTGACAGACCGGTCGCTACAATAGAAGATTAATTCAGTCTAAACGCTGAACTAAACGACTTATACGGACTTCCAGTCCCTAAAAACCGGACTCTCAGGTTTTTAGGGGCTGATATTTCAACTCAACTAAGTCGTTTCCCAAATTTACGTCGATCCTCGACGGTTCTAAAAAGTTCATTGGTTCTTTGGATAATTAAATGTCCATTGTTCACCTGCAAACTGTATTCCCCCTTAGCTATACGCTAAAATTTTAACTGGTGCTGCCAAACTTTATTTGGTGTGTTGCCATTTCAGCCTGACACGGTTCAATTGTTTTAGGCATACCACCACTTTTTGATCATACGCTTTTTTATTACATCCCTGTGTTCTGGATTCCTGCTCCGTTACAGCACGAAGTGAATCCCTATCGGAATGACGGTGATACAATGTGCGCTATACCCATGTCCTTCGGAATAGGCCTGTGGCATAAAAAGGCGGTGTAAGGTGGATATTGAAAAAACAGCGGTGTGAGCTTGGGAATTAGCGAAAATATTCATGAGGATCAATTAATTGGGAGGAGAAGGCACTATGCCGATTATTTCTATGTTTTATGGAATCATCATCCGTTTGTACCTGATGGATAACAAACAGCATAGCCTGCCGCATGTCCATGCCAAATATGCCGAGTTCGAGGCATCCATCGACATCGCTGACGGCGAGATTCTTTCAGGCGAATTGCCGCGCAAGCAATTGCGTCTGGTGCAGGCTTGGATAGAACTGCACCGCGACGAACTGATGGCCGATTAGGAGCTGGCTGTCAGTGGCGAGAATCCGTACAAAATCGCTCCACTGTGAGGTCGCCATGTATTGGGATGTAAAAACTGTAAAGCCGTTGCCGGACTTTTGTATCTATGTCGAAATCGAAGATGGACGCAAGGGGGTATTTGACTTGAAGCCTTACCTCGATCACGGCGTTTTTCGCGAGCTTCGGAACGTGCATTACTTCAATCAGGTCGGCATTCTGTTTGGGGCGGTAACCTGGCCCAACGAACAGGACATCGCCCCTGAAACGCTACTTGCTGAAATGGTTCCATTGGAGGTAATCGTGTCTCATTAGGGCTGGAGGTGCTGACGAAGGCAGCGCATCGTT
>CAZAUB010000416.1:0-2617 GCA_964488195.1 uncultured Methylobacter sp.
ACGATTTTCCCCGCATTTTTATAACACGTTTGAGGAAATTGACCGGGCGCTGGGGCTAATTTCAAGCATAAATCCGTAGGGCGGTTTCGCGTAGCAAACCGCCAATCAATGCACAACGCTGATGGCAGCCTTTCGCAATTGCGGTGGATTGCCTAGCGGCGAATCCACCCTACAAAAAATCCAACTTACAGCGTTACAAATAATCCACCTTACAGCGTTTATGAGACTTCACTCCTTTGCGCCATGTCGGCGAAGAACAGCGGCAACTTCAGTGAGCCCAAGCCCTAACGCCAGAGAGAGCGGGGATACGCCTACATTATCGCTGGCGTTGACGTCAGCTCCTTTAGCAAGAAGCAGTTCGACCATGTCCTTGCGGCAGTGCAATGCCGCAGAATAGAGTGGGGTGGCGCCGTTTTTGGCCTTAGCGTTAATGTCAGCTTTGCTGGCTAGAAGAAGATCAGCCATATCCTTGCGGCCGATACTCACTACATAATGCAGGGCCGTAAAGCCGTATACCTTATCCCTGGCGTTCACCTCAGCCCCCTTGGTCAGAAGGAACTCAACGACATTTTTGTGGCCAAGTATTGCCGCACCGAGCAGTGGTGTCACTCCGGCGTTGTCCCTGGCATTGGCGTCCCCCCCTTTGGCTAGAAGGAGATCAACTATGTCCTTCCGGCCTACACTTGCCGCTAGATGTAGTAGCGGCATCGAGTCATATTCTTCAATCTTGATGTTGCCAGCTTCGGGGATTTGATCCCGTAGCTCCTTGACTAGCAGGGCCTTTGCCTTAGCTAAATCACCTGCCTGAGTAGCTTCATAGATTTCGTCGTTGGTGTACAAGCGCTCGGCGGCAGCGACGTCCGGCCGTATGCACGAAGGGGGTGGAACTGGCCGCGCTCCCTCGATCATCGCCGACTCCTTACGGGTTAGCAAGCGCCTAAAACTCGGGTGAACAATTACTTGAGCAATCAGGTCTTGGGTAGCCGCGGGTAGAGCCTGGGCAGCCAGCTGGCATGCAATATCGCCATCCCAGGCGGTAGGAAACCGATAGATGCTGTTGACCTTGAATGGCTCGATTCCTTTTCCAGAGAAGGTCATATCGATGATCCACTCGCCTGGCCCAAAAGTCATGATCCATGCGCCCGCTTTAATATTCGAAGTGAAATCGATGTTGTCGAGCTTCCCTTCTAGCTTTACAGGTGAATCAGGGGCATAAATTCCAGCGAGCTTCAGCTCGCTGGTAAGCGCTTCTTGAATAAACGCCTCGAAAGTTTGACCACCCGGCGGCTTTATCGGAACAACTCCTCTACACGTAATGGATCGAAGACCAGTTTTAAATGTGGAGAACTGCGCCACAGAAATCCGATTGGAACTGTTGGTCGATAGCTCGCGAAGCTTCTCAACATTGGTTGCAGATACGCCATAACGAGGTGATACGTAGCACGCGGGGATGCCGACGACACTAATTACCAAGGCCGCGATAATTTTCTTATTCATTCTTGAGACACCCCAAAAAAATTTGCAACTGCCGCCTAACGAAATATATACGACATCGATTGTCGTATAAAAAATCCAATTTGTCGTATATTCTTCATAAATGCATCTAATTATTTGTTTTTACTAAGCCAACTTTACAGCAACAGGACATGACGTACAAACAAACGCGACACCATCAACACCCCAAAAATCACACCCCCAACAACCCCAAATAATCCTCTTCACTGATAACCCGCACCCCCTTTTCCGTGGCGGCAGCGATTTTTGCAGCGCCCACATCGGAACCGGTGACCAGAAAATCAGTTTTCCCGGTAACCGAACTGCCCACTTTTGCGCCCAGGCGTTTGGCTTCCTTGCTCATATCATCACGTTTACCGTGAACCATGGTGCCGGTAAAAACGATGGTTTTGCCGGAAATCGGGCTGATGTTTTGCTGCTGCTCGGCGATTAACGGCGTTTGGATTAAATTAAAACCCAGTTGGTAGATTTGCATGAAATCGGTTTTAATTTTTGCCAGACATTCAACCACAGCGGCGCTGGTTTTCTCGGCAAAGCCTTCGATATTAATCACGTCTTCAACGCTCAGCTTGAAAATATCCATCAGATGATGATGTTGCAGCAGGCGTTCGCAATTGCCCAGGCCCATTCTATGTATGCCGAAAGCGCCCAGAAAACGCCAATCTTCAATAGCTTCGGTACGGCTGCGTTGCAATTGATCCAGCAGGTTTTGCGCGGTCTTGTCGCCAAAGCCCATGTCCTGCAATTGCTGCATGTCCAGCTGATAAACGGCATAAACCGAATCGATGCCGCAAGCGTGGAGTTTTTCCACGGTTTTTTGGCCGAAACCGTCAACATTCGCCAGGGTTCTGAAAAAATGCTCGATGGTGTTTTCAATCTGCGCGGGGCATTTTGTGGTGTTCAGGCAATAAAGGTAATCGCTGTCCCAAACCAGTTCGCTGCCGCAACTGGGGCAATGTTCAGGAATCTGCGGCGTTTTCGGGATAATGACCCGTTCGATTTTGGGTATCACCATGCCAGAGCGCGTTAATTCAATCAGAGTGCCGACACCGATACCCAGCTCCTTGACCATGCCGTAATGATGTGCCGTCGCCCTGGAAAT
>CAZAUB010000417.1:0-2612 GCA_964488195.1 uncultured Methylobacter sp.
GATCCTCTTTTGGCGCGACTGCCGGAATAATGCTCAATATCCGCGCCTTTGAGCGTTAATTGCCGTTTACCGGCAATGATTTTCAACTGACCGTTTTCAGGCAGCGCCACCGCCGCGACCACGTAATCTTTTCCAGCGGTCAAATCGGCTGTCGGGATTTGAATCAGCTTATTGCCTTTGCCTTTCACCAGCGCGGGCAACTCAGCCACGGGGAAAATCAGCAAACGGCCTTGCAAAGTCACCACTGCAAGCGAATCGGCCTCGCTACGTATCGGCGCGGGCTTTAATACCTGACCGCCATCCGGCAGCGTGATCAACAATTTACCGGCCTTGTTTTTGCTCAACAATTCTTTTAGCTGCACTCTGAACCCATAACCGAAATGGCTGGCCAGCACATACCAGTCATCGGGTTGACCCGCCAGAAGATGCAGGAATAACGAACCCGGCGGCGGATTGAGTCGCCCGGTCAACGGTTCGCCTTGGCTCCTTGCCGATGGCAGATCGTGCGATGCAGTACTGTAGGCTCGCCCGGTGGAATCGAGGATATAAACCGGCTGCGTCGTCCGGCATTTGACTGCATCCAGAAAACCGTCGCCGGAACGATAACCCAGGCTTGCAACGTCAATATCATGGCCTTTTGCCGCCCGGATCCAGCCTTTATCCGACAGGATGACGGTTAGCGGCTCGTTGGTGATTAACGCCGTTGTATCCAAAGCTTGGGAAGCATCCCTGGCAACAATCGGCGAGCGACGATCATCGCCGTATTTTTCCGCATCGCGCTCGAGCTCTTTCCTGATCAGGCGATTTAGCAAGCGCGGCGAACCCAGGGTTTTTTCCAACGCGGCTCGCTCCAGTTCCAGCTCATCCTGCTCGCCGCGAATCTTCATCTCTTCGAGCTTGGCCAGATGCCGTAACTTTAATTCCAGTATCGCTTCGGCCTGAATATCGGTGATGCCGAAACGCTCCATCAACACCGGTTTGGGATGGTCTTCGCTGCGGATAATCGCGATGACTTCGTCGATATTCAGATAGGCAATCAGCAAACCGTCTAAAATATGCAGCCGCGCCAGCACCTTGTCCAGCCGGTATTGCAGACGTTTGCGCACCGTCTCGGTACGAAACGCCAGCCATTCGACCAGGATGTCTCTTAAGCCTTTAACCTTGGGCCGTCCGTCCAGGCCGATCATGTTCATGTTGACGCGATAGCTTTTCTCAAGATCGGTGGTCGCAAACAGATGCGACATCACCTCGTCCACATCAATCCGCTTGGAGCGCGGAATCACCAGCAAACGGGTCGGATTTTCATGATCCGACTCATCCCGCAAATCTTCAATCATCGGCAGCTTTTTCGCCAGCATTTGCGCGGCTATCTGCTCCATCAATTTAGCGCCGGAAACCTGATGCGGCAGCGCGGTGATCACGATATTGCCGTCTTCCTGCTCATATTTGGCGCGCATTTTGATCGAGCCGCCGCCGCTGATATACATTTTTTGTATCTCATCGGCCGAGGTGATGATTTCCGCATCGGTCGGGTAATCGGGGCCTTGGATATGGGTAAACAGCATTTCCAGCGTACTGTCAGGATCATCCAATAATTGAATGCAGGCACTGGCGACTTCCCGCAGATTATGCGGCGGTATATCGGTCGCCATGCCGACCGCGATACCCATCGTGCCGTTGAGCAAGATATTCGGCAACCGCGCAGGCAGCAGCACCGGCTCTTTCAGCGTGGCGTCGAAATTATCCGCCCAGTCAACCGTACCTTGCCCTAATTCGCTTAACAAGGTTTGCGCATAAGCCGTCAAGCGGGATTCGGTATAACGCATCGCGGCAAAGGACTTGGGATCATCCGGCGACCCCCAGTTGCCCTGCCCGTCAACCAACGGATAACGGTAGGAAAAATTCTGCGCCATCAACACCATCGCTTCATAGCAGGCGGAATCGCCGTGCGGATGATATTTACCCAGCACATCACCGACGGTTCTGGCCGATTTTTTAAACTTGGCAACCGATGTCAAACCCAGCTCGGACATCGCATAAACAATGCGCCGCTGCACCGGTTTTAAGCCGTCGGCAATATGCGGCAAGGCCCGATCCAAAATCACATACATGGAATAATCCAAGTAGGCTTTTTCGGCAAAATCCTTTAACGGCAGTTGTTCAAAATTTCCCTGCATGATCATAAATTACAAGCCGTCCTTGGGTAAGTCCACATGCAAGGCACGATTTTTCTCCAGGTTGTCCTGGCGCATTTGTTTGCGCATTTGGGCCGATTCATAAAGTCTTTTTTCCACATCGCTATCCAGTTGTAATCTTGGAACTTCTACAGTTCGTCCATTTTCATCCATCGCCACCATCGTAAAATAGCAGGACGTCGTATGCCTTTTTTCGTCGGTTCTTAAATCCTCGGCAAAAACCTTGACCCCGACTTCCATTGACGAATGACCGACATAATTGACATGCGCATAAAAGGTAACCAGCTCGCCGACATTAACCTGCTGCTTAAAAAACACCTGATCGAGCGCCGCCGTCACCACATATTTCTTGCAATATTTTGCCGCACAGGCATAAGCCACCTGATCCAGCAATTTCAATAAAGAACCGCCGTGTAC
>CAZAUB010000418.1:0-2600 GCA_964488195.1 uncultured Methylobacter sp.
CTACTAAAACAGCTAAAACTAAACAGGGAGTCGCCCAGATTTATGTCATAAAACAAGGCGACACCATCTGGAATATAGGACAGAAATTTTCGGTTAGCGGAAAAGACATCGCAGACTGGAATAAACTTAACTTAAAAACCACCTTGGTTTCAGGTCAAAAGTTGACGATTAAAGCCGCGAATCAACCGGCTGTTGCTTCACACGCTGTAGCCTCATCTGCTGCTCGTTCGATCAGTTACACGGTAAAACAAGGCGATTCGCTGGCGCAAATTTCCCGTAAATTTAACGTCTCAATCGCAGATTTACGTAAATGGAATCCACCGACAATAAGCAATTCACTTACCCCAGGTAAAAAACTGAAAGTGATTCTTAATACTTGATGGGTGCCTAGCTGGACACCGATGAGTAAAGACACGTAGCTCGTATGTAGCATTGCGGAATACGGGATGATTGGCGTCGAAGCCCCGGATTCCACAAGCTCCATCCAGACTACTTGCTTTAAGTTGATACGCACGAACCGCCGAAAAGTAAAGACGATTTTTAAATCAACGCCCGATGAATGCGGAGCTTAAGGTATTGACCAAAGCGTCATTGCCATGGGCTTTGACATAATCGATCACCACCGGGATAAACTGCTGCACCATCGCAGGCGACATGCCTTGCTGCTGGAAAGCAGAAACCACCGAAATCAAATTACCCGCCGTTCCACCCGAAGCACCTGCTATAGAAGACAATTGTCCCGCCAAACCACCTGACTGCGATAGAGCAGGCGCAGCCCCCAACATGCCCTGCATACCCGGAACCGACTGCTCCAGCTGGGTAAATGAATCTGCTGACATCTTGGTTTTAGCAATCTGAAACAAAGTCCCAGCGCCCCCTTGAGCCTGAGCCTCAGTCGCGCCTGTCCGTTGCATCAATAACTCAGCCAGACTGCCGGATTGCACCGCCTGCGCCGCATTAACAGCCTGTTGACCCT
The DNA here is from genome assembly GCA_964488195.1 of uncultured Methylobacter sp. Lineage (GTDB taxonomy): Bacteria > Pseudomonadota > Gammaproteobacteria > Methylococcales > Methylomonadaceae > Methylobacter_A. The sequence goes on from CAZAUB010000418.1 coordinate 977, forward strand.
GCTGCACTGCTTGGCCTGCATTATTCGCCTGACCGTTAGCGTTGTTATTGACCGCATTAAGCACATCCTTTAATTTTAAAGCCTCGGCATTGTTGACCAACGCCAATGAAAAGGCCAGCGACGCGCAGAGCGTTAGAACTGTTTTTTGCTGCATGTATTCCTCTCATTGAGTTTAATCAGTGTTTAAAAAGCCGATAATATCGGATAAACAACGAGCTATGAAGCTAGTATTTGAATTTCCTGTTGCCAATTTGCTACTTCCACCACAGGATGTTTTATACGTGCTTGCTCGACTATCAGTTCCAGTTTTTCGGCAACGTTATCTTCCAGCCAATCGGTGCCGCACAAATCGCAGACCTGGGCGGGCACATCGCGCACAACGACAACACCAAAACCCAATTCAACGGTAAAAGTTGTCGTGCCGGGTTGTTTATGACCGCCGTGACAAACGGGGCAAAGAGATGGCTGTTCTTTCATGATAATCTCCGTGTGGTTAAGTCAGCTTGAAAATGCGCCAAATCAGGGCGATAAGCGGTTATGACATGACATTGTAAGGTTTCTGCATTATAAGCGACAACGACATGTAGTGGTTTAGGCAGTAGCGTGGACAATAATACGCTGGGAATCGGGTAATCGACAGGATAATATTCAATGATGTTACCTTGCAGAATGGCCATGTTTTACATGGGTTCGACTAATGCCCCGTTCCATCATTCGTTCCAATGCATGTTTTTTCCACAGCACACGACCTGCATTGACGGCATTACAAATATCGATGAATGTTGTAGAGGCTAGTGGCATAAAGTTTTAGTTTTTATATCGGGTAATAGAAAACATGCGACGAAATACGGCTGCCACCTATTGTATCTTACAGATTGCGCTTTACGCGTTCTAAAAACCAGCAAAAAACCGTGGCCTGTCCTCTATTGTTTCGCTCGCATGGTTCAAAGATAGCGGCAGTGTCAAAACGTTCGGGACGTGGTAGCAAACCCCGTCCCGCTTGGAACGAAGATCTCGCTCAAATCGGCTTTGGCTCGTCTGGTATAGCTAAGCTTCATTTTCCAAACGGCAAGGAGTGCTGTTCGAAAAATGCGTCCATTTCTTCATCGGCGACAAATTCACCGCGATCCGCCTGAGCAAGACCTTCCCTGATTTTATTCAGCGCCTGTTTTTCCCAGGCGATGTAGTTTTCGAGCGCCTCGTTGGCAAGCTCAGTTTCATCACGATGGGTTTGTCTTGCAAGCGCGCTCAACTCTGCTTTTAATTCGGGGTTGACTTGTAGATTAGCGGGCATAATTCGATTTTTCCGTAGAAAGAGCAAGTACACTGCTGGAAACCTTGTCGTGGTTTCCTGACAGAACTTTTAAGTTGCTTGGACGAGTTTAGTGTATTAGTTATTCTCAGCGCAACAAAATCAAGAAAAAAGTAAAATCGGAAAGTGGGGGCTGTCCATTTAATGCGGAAAACTCGTAGGGCGGTTTCGCGCTAGCAAACCGCCAATCAACGCACAATATCAAAAAAGATCGGACATAAAAAATCCCCGATTGGAAAAGTCCGAGCAGGTGGGAGGTTCAAGGCCCCGTTCATGGCGGATTGCCTAAAGGCGAATCCGCCTTACAGCTTT
>CAZAUB010000419.1:0-2590 GCA_964488195.1 uncultured Methylobacter sp.
GGTGAGCAGGCAATTGGCGTGTTGCGAACCACAGGACATATGCCAACCTCCTATCATTACAAACAGCAGGAGTTGGGTGGGGCGGCGGAGTTTCTGGCCCGCTATCTGGATATTCAAGGCCCGGCCTACACAGTTTCGACTACCTGTTCGTCTAGCGCCAACGCGTTGGCCTCAGCCCGCCGCTTGTTACGCATGGATGTCTGCGATGCAGTGCTCGTCGGCGGTGGGGATGCGCTGTGTCGCACCACCTTGGAGGGCTTCGCCGCCTTGGGTGCGCTCAGCAATACCCGCTGCAATCCGTTCAGCAAAAACCGCGACGGCACTGTTATCGGAGAGGGCGCGGCCTTATTCCTAATGAGCAGGGAGCCTGCACCCATCGCCCTGCTGGGTGTTGGAGCCAGTTCCGATGCCTATCATATTTCTGCGCCACGCCCCGACGGCGCCGGTGCCTATGCGGCGATGCAAGCCGCCCTCCACGATGCCGACCTAGAACCCGAGCAAGTGGATTACATTAACCTCCATGGTACAGCGACTAGGCAAAACGACGCGATGGAAAGCTTGGCAGTCGAGCAGTTGTTCGGCACCGAGACGCCTTGCGGCTCAAGCAAGCCTGCCACAGGCCATTGCCTGGGTGCCGCCGGAGCCATCGAAGCCGGTTTGTGCTGGCTGATTCTGTCCAGCTTGAACAAGGAAAATCGTTTGCCGCCGCATCTTTGGGATGGAGAGGCAGATCCTGAACTGGTGCGGCTTGGGTTTGTCACGCTTGAAAACCATGGGCTTAATCCACTACAATACTGCCTTAGTAACTCTTTCGCTTTCGGCGGCAACAATGTGTCTTTACTCATTGGCAATTCCTGACAATCCAACTGTATTCCCTTATCCTATTGAAGCACTACTTCCCCAGTCACTAGGCATGGTGCTGCTGGACAGAGTGGTGGGGATTGGGGAAGACTCTATCGTCGTCGAACTCACGGTGCGGGACGATGGCTTGTTTTCCAGCCCTGACCATACCGTTCCCGCTTGGGTCGGCCTGGAATACATGGCACAAGCCATCGCCGCGTTTTCCGGGTACCACAGAAAATGTCGCGGCGAGGAGATTGTGTTGGGATTTTTATTAGGCACCCGACACTACCAATGTTCGGTCGGCAGCTTTCCTTGCGGCACTCATCTAAGGGTACGAGCAGAAAAGATCATTGAAGCGGCCAATGAAATGTCGGTGTTTGGCTGCATCATCGAGGGTGACAATATCAACGCGACCTCGCAGCTTAATGTCCTGTTGCCCCAGAATTCAAAAAAATTTCTCGCCGGAAAAGGAATATGAGCCAAAAAACCATTCTAGTCACGGGATCGAGCCGTGGCATCGGTAAGGCCATTGCCTTGCGCCTGGCCCGCGAAGGATACGACATCGTTGTGCATTGCCACAGTCGCCTGGTCGAAGCTTCAGAAGTACAAGACAGCATCGTGCAAATGGGCAGACAGTCCCGTGTTATCAGCTTTGATCTGGCCGACCGCAGCGCCGCGCAAAATAGCCTTGAATCCGATATATTAGCCCACGGCGCTTATTACGGCGTGGTGTGCAATGCAGGCCTGACACGAGACAACGCCTTTCCTGCCATGAGCGGGGAAGATTGGGATCTGGTATTGCGCAGCAATCTGGACGGCTTTTACAACGTGCTCAGCCCGCTGGTCATGCCGATGATCCAGCGGCGCAAACCGGGGCGCATCGTAACGCTGTCGTCGGTCTCAGGGCTGATCGGCAACCGGGGCCAAGTTAATTACAGCGCCGCCAAGGCAGGCATCATCGGTGCCACCAAGGCGTTGGCAGTGGAATTAGCAAAACGAAAAATCACGGTAAATTGCGTGGCTCCCGGTCTGATCGAAACCGACATGTTGAAGGATATGCCCTTGGATGAGGTGGTCTCGGCCATTCCCGCAAGGCGTTTGGGAACCACGGACGAAGTCGCAGCATTGGTGGCTTTCCTGATGTCGGAAGACGCAGGCTACATCACCCGCCAAGTCATTTCAATAAATGGGGGCATGTTTTGAGTCGACGCGTAGTAGTTACCGGTATGGCCGGCTTTTCTCCAATCGGCAACGATTGGGACGAGATACGTGCCAAGCTCCAAACCTATAGTTCTGGCATACGCTATTTACCGGAATGGGAAAAATATAACGGCTTGCTCACCCGCTTGGGTGCGCCTGTAGAAAATTTCAATTTGCCTGCCCATTACACCCGTAAAAACACCCGCAGTATGGGACGGGTCTCGTTACTGGCCACCCGTGCCACGGAACTGGCTCTTGCCGATGCCGGGCTGCTCGGCGACCCTGTCATCAGTAGCGGACGAGTCGGCGTGTCCTACGGGTCTTCAGTAGGCTCGACTCCTGCCATCGCCGATTTCGGCAGAATGCTTATAAATCATGACATCGGCAATCTCAACGCGACAACCTATCTTAAAATGATGGGACACACCAGTGCGGTGAATGTGGCCCTGTTTTTCCAGGTGCGCGGGCGTGTCATCCCCTCCGTCAGCGCCTGTACCTCCGGCAGCCAGGGCATAGGTTTCGCCTACGAGGCCATCAAGTTCGGCCT